>DATISV010000273.1:0-5559 GCA_035468505.1 Luteolibacter sp.
GATCGAGGATCTGAAGTCGGCGTTGCACGAGGTGGAAATCGAACATCCCGGCGGCGACAAGTCGCGGGCGGTGGTGCGGTTGGCGGAGAAAGCGGTCATTCCGAACCGCGACTTCGCAATCAGCTACCGCACCGCGGGTGATGCGATCACCGATTCCGTGCTCACGCACACCGACGAGCGGGGAAACTTTTTCTCAATGATCATCCAACCGCCGGCGCGGGTGAAGCAGGAGCAGGTGGTGCCGCGGGAACTTGTATTCGTGCTCGATACAAGCGGTTCGATGGGCGGTTTTCCGATGGAAACCTCGAAGGCGATGATGCGGCGCGCGATTGACAACCTGCGGCCGCGGGACGAGTTCAACATCGTGACCTTCGCCGGCAACACCTCGGTGCTGTTTCCCGAACCGGTGGCGAACAACGAACAAAACCGTCACAAGGCGCTGCGTTTCATCGACACGCTCCAAGGCGCGGGCGGAACCGAGATGATGAAGGCCATCAACATGGCGCTCGGTGGCGAGCATGACCCGGAAAAGGTGCGGATCGTTTGTTTCCTGACCGACGGATATGTCGGCAACGACATGGCGATCGTCGGTGCGATCAAGGAGCACGCGGAGACGACGCGGGTGTTCAGTTTCGGCATCGGCAGTTCCGTGAACCGTTTCCTGATGGACGGGATGGCGAAGGCCGGGCGCGGCGAGGCTCACTATGTGATGAGCCACGAGCAGGCACAAAAGTCGGCCGACAAGTTTTATGAACGGATCGACGCCCCGGTGCTCACCGACATTGCGATCGACTTCGGCGGACTCGAAGTCGAGGAGGTTTATCCCAAGCGCATCGAGGACCTGTTCGCCGCGAAACCGGTGGTGGTGAAAGGCCGCTATACGAAAGCTGGCGCGGTCGTGATCAAGCTCAAGGGCGTCAACGCCGCCGGAGCCTTCGAGCGGGAGATCCCCGTGACTTTCGATGCCTCGAATCCGGAAAACGCGGTGCTCGCCTCGCAATGGGCGCGGGCCAAGGTGGGCGACCTGATGATGCGCGACATGCAGGGCATGCAACAGGGAAACTTGAGCGACGAACTCAAACAGGAGATCATCGACCTCGGGCTCGCCTACAACCTGCTCACGCAGTTCACGAGCTTCGTCGCGGTCGAGGAACTGCGGATCACCGAGGGCGGCAAGCCCCGCACCATCCGGGTGCCGGTCGAGATGCCGCAGGGGGTGAGTTATTCCGGAGTGTTCGGACGTGACGGCGTCAGCGGATTCAGTGGGATGGGCGGCATGGCGTTGTCACGGCCATCCGCTCACCGAACCAAGGCTGTCATGCCATCCAGCAGTAGATGGGCCACGGATAGCGAAGAATCCGCCATGGCAATCAGGGAAGAAGCCGTCTTGGAACGCTTGGAGAAAACGCCAACCGGGGACGAACTCAGTCCGGCGGACAAGCGTGAGAAGCTGTTGACGCTGAAACTCGACGAGAGCCTGCGCAAACTCGCCGCGGCCGGCGGCAGCGACCCGGTCGAAGTGCGCGTGATCCTGCGCGACTTCTCGGACGACGCGATTGCCAAGCTCGAAGCGCTCGGTTTCAAGCTGCTGGCCAAGGCGACCAGCGTGAAACTCGTCGTAGGCACGATCCCGGCGGACAAGCTCGAAGAACTGGCGCTGATGGAAGTGGTGAGGCGGGTGGATCAGGGCACACCATGACGGCAGGTGCCCAGGCCAAGCCGATCACCAAGCCACCAGAATCAGAAATGGAATGAGCAGGATCAGCAATAGCGAGCGCAACAATGCCGCTCCCACGGACAATTCTTCGCCTCGCAGCCAGCGGGTGAAGCCGAACATCAATGGCCCCAACGCCACAAACACAATGCCGATGCCCACTGGGAATTTCAGCAGGTGAAAAAAGGCCCACGCTCCCATCAGTGGGTCCGCGGAAAACAGACGGATCGCATGACGCGTGACACCAGCGGCGTGGTGCTTATTCTGGCCAATCTGGTCCCGCTCGCGGGAGTCCTTTTCTGGGATTGGGGCATCTTCAACGTGGTGGTGCTGTATTGGTTGGAGAACGTGATCATCGGCGTGATCAACATTCTCAAGATGTTCACCTGCGCTCCCGACATGCAGGCGCTCGCAAACAAGGCGGACGAACTCACGGGCAAGCGGCCCGAACAAGCGGAGAAACTCAGGGATTTGATCAAAAACCATGGAAACAAGGCGGCTTTGTTGAATCATGGTGCGAAGTTTTTCTTCATACCCTTCTTCACCGTGCACTATGGCATTTTCTGCCTGGTTCACGGCATGTTCGTGTTCGTCCTGCTCGGAGGGTCCGCGGGAAACGGCGGCATAATCTGCGGTGGACCGCCCCCGGATGGGTTTACGGAACTGGTCCGGGGAGCGCTGGATGCCGGCGGGATCTGGGCGGCGCTGGCACTGGTCGCAAGCCACCTGTTTTCCTTTTTCCACAACTATCTCGGAAAAGGCGAATACCGCCGCACCGCGGTGCCGCTGTTGATGGCTGCGCCCTATGGCAGGGTGGTCGTGTTGCACATCGCCATTCTCTTCGGTGCCTTTGCAACGATCATGCTCGGCAGTCCGGTTTTTCTGTTGCTGCTACTGATCGGCGGGAAAATCGTACTGGATCTCAAGTTCCATCGCAGGTCTCACCGGAAACTCTCATCCTGATTTCCGCGCGGTGAGCCGGAAGTCACCGCAGAAGTGAAAGACCCATACCGGCCAAGCGCGTTTCATCGACGGGGGACATTCATGGCTGCCGCGCTTTCTTCATCCCATGGGCAAGCACTGCGTGCCTTGATGGCGGGACTGTTGGTGACATCGACGGCGGCAAGAGGAGGTGCTACAAGCCGGGAACTGCAAACCGATGGCCCGCGCGAAGTGGTGTTCGCGGTGCGCGGAGTGGGCCGGGACGGGCATTGGTATGCGAACTTCGGCCAATACGCGCCGGAGCGCCTGCGCGACACGCCGCTGATCACCAACGGTGCGAAGCTCTGCACGCTCGACACGGAAACCGGCGCGGCGCGGGTGTTGCTGGACGATCCCGAAGGCGGCATCCGCGACCCACAGGTGGACTACGACGGCCGCAGGATCCTGTTTTCCTACCGGCAGGGCGGCAGCGGGCACTATCATCTGCATGAAATCAACTCGGACGGAAGCGGCTTGCGGCGGCTGACCGACGGCCCCTTCGACGACATCGAGCCGACCTGGCTGCCTGATGGAGATATCATATTCGTGAGCAGTCGCGCGCGGCGCTGGGTGAACTGCTGGCTCACACCGGTGGCAAACTTGCACCGCTGCGGGCCGGATGGCGCGGGGATTCATCCGGTCTCCGCCAACATCGAGCACGACAACACACCATGGCCGCTGCCGGACGGGCGCATTCTTTTCACCCGATGGGAATATATCGACCGCAGCCAGATCCATTTCCACCATCTGTGGTCGATCAATCCGGATGGCACCGGCCAGATGACCTATTTTGGAAACCAGTCACCCGGCGGGCTGCTGATCGATGCCAAGCCGGTCCCCGGCAGCCCGCAGGTAGTCACCGTGCATTCGCCGGGCCACGGCAACCGCGAGCACGCCGGCTGGTTGGCATTGATCGATCCGCGCCTCGGGCCGGACGATCCCGCGGCGGTGAGGCGGCTCACCAAGGGCGCTGACTACCGCGACCCTTGGGCATTCCGCGAAGACCTGTTCCTGGCGGCCCGCGGCCCGCAGTTGGTGCTTTGCGACGGGCGTGGAAACGAGCGGGTCATATATGCGCTCGGCGATGCTGACCAGAAGGCCGGCTTGTGGTGTCACGAGCCACGACCGCTGGCACCGCGCCCGCGGGAACTGGTGATTCCCGCACACACCGATCCCCGCCAGGAAACCGGCCGCATGATGCTGATGGACGCCCGGATCGGCCGCAACATGACGGGCGTGGGGGAAAACGAAATCCGCGACCTGCTGGTGATCGAGAGCCTGCCGAAACCGATCAACTACACCGGCGGCATGGACCCGCTGAGTTATGGCGGCACCTTCACGCTCGAACGCCTGCTGGGCACAGTGCCGGTGGAGGAGGACGGCTCGGCCTACTTCGAGGTCCCGGCGCTGCGCAGCGTGTTCTTCGTCGCGCGCGATGCCCAGGGCAAGGCGGTCAAGCGGATGCGCAGTTTCACCAGCGTGAAACCCGGCGAAACGATCGGCTGCGTCGGCTGCCACGAGCACCGTAGCCAGACACCGCCGCCCTTCGCCGGCCACTCGCTGCTGGCCATGCAGCGACCGCCCAGCCCGATCGAACCGCTGCGCGGCGTGCCCGATGTGTTCGATTTCCCGCGCGATATCCAGCCGATCCTCGACCGGCACTGCGTCGAGTGCCACCACGCGGACCGAGCCGAGGGCGGAGTCATCCTAACAGGCGACCGCGGGCCGATGTTTTCCCACTCGTATTTCATGCTCACGATCACCGGACAGTTGGCCGACGGCCGCAACCAACCGGGCGGCAACGACCCACCGCGCAGCCTCGGCAGTGGTGCCGCGCCCTTGCTCGCCATGCTGGAAGGCGGCCACCACGACGTCCGCGCCGACGAGCGGGAACTGGAAACCGTGCGCCTGTGGCTCGATACCGGAGCCGCCTATCCGGGCACCTACGCCGCGCTCGGCACCGGCATGATCGGCGGCTATGAAATGAACGAACAGGTGATCGGCAACGACCGCGATTGGCCCACCACCCGCGCCGGTGCCGCGGTGATCGAACGGCGCTGCGCCTCATGCCACCACGGCGGCAAGGCACTGCCACGCGCGCTGTCCGACGAAAACGGCCTGAGCTTCTGGATGCCCAAACTCACCGATCCGCGGATCGGCCGCAGCCGCCACATCGTCTTCAACCTCGACCACCCCGAGCGCTCGCTCATGTTGCTTGCTCCGCTCGCCAAGACCGCCGGCGGCCACGGCACCTGCCGCGAAGCGGAAACCGCAGCGGGCACCGGCGCGGTGCTGCCATCCACCGACGATCCCGACTACCGCACGCTGTGGGCCATGATAGACGCAGGCGGCAAACACCTGCGAGAAAACGGCGGTCGCTTCGACATGCCCGACTTCCGCCCCCGCCCCGAGTGGGTCCGCGAAATGATCTTCTACGGCATCCTCCCCGCCGCAACCGACCCGCTGCGCACGCCGATCGACGTCTATCAGACCGAGCGGAGATACTGGGAATCACTCCACCACCGGCCTCGGTAGCCGGGACTTCCTTCGTAGGTGCGCTGGTGACAATGCGGGTAGGCTCATCTGCCGATTCTTGACACCCGGCATTTCTTCCTTGCGACAGAGCGATCCTGATTTATAGCATGTAGCGCTGAATCAATTCATTGTTCATTCAAAAAATAAAACATCATGAAAATACAAATTCTCACGATTTTATTTCTCGTGTCCACGCTTATCCAGGTAAAAGGCGCGGATGAGGGTGTCTCCAAGAATCCAGATGAAAAGGTTTATGTTGTTTACACTCGTGGTGCTTCGTCCGAAAGTGGTGGTGGGGTTGTCATAACACAATTGGACAAGGAGGAATT
>DATISV010000274.1:0-8744 GCA_035468505.1 Luteolibacter sp.
GGAACTCCCGCGGTTTGACATCCGGCATGGAAACGGAGGGTTTCGAGGTTGACTCGCGCGCGCTCCGGTTGAGTCCGACGAGGCAGGTGGTGATGGAGGATTTCAGCACCCGGTATTCCGGGTTGTCGGTGAGGGCGCGCCGGTCGCGCGGTCTTTGCATGGTGACGGGAAACGCCTCGCCGAGGGTCGCGCGGGGTCCGATGGTGAGCGGGATGATGCGGTCGGCCATGAGGATCGCCTCATCGACATCGTTGGTGATGAGCACGACGGTTTTGCGGTCGCATTCCCAGATCCGCAGGATCTCGTCCTGCAATACCGCGCGGGTCAGCGCGTCGAGCGCGGAGAGCGGTTCGTCCAACAGCAGCACGTCCGGCTCGATGGCCAGGGTGCGCGCGAGGGAAACCCGCTGGCGCATGCCGCCGGAAAGCTCGTGGGGTTTCTTGTCCCTTGCCGGCGTGAGATGGACCATCTCGATGTAATGGGCGACGTGATCGCGCAACTCGGCTTTCGACTTTTCCGGGAAGACCTTGCGGGCGGCGAGTTCGATGTTGCCATGCACGTTGAGCCACGGCAGCAGCGAGTAATTCTGGAACATCACGGCGCGTTCGGGACCGGGCGAGGTGACCGGTTTGCCATCCATCATGACGGTGCCGGAGGTCGGCTTGGCGAGGCCGGCGAGCAGGGAAACGAGCGTGGATTTTCCCGAACCCGAGAACCCGATGATGGCCACGAATTCGTTGCGGGCCACGGCCAGATTGACGTTTTCCAGCACGTCCGGTTCGCGGCCGGAGGGGTCGAAGCCGACCGAAACGCCGTCGAGCTGCAGGCAAGGCATGGTGGATGGAAATGCGGTGATGACGGCCATGGCGGGATCAGATCGAGGCTCGCGCGGTATCGAAGGAAACGAGGCGTTGGAAAACCACCATGACGCGGTCCAGCACCATGCCGATGAAGCCGACGATGAAAACGACGACGAACATCTGCGCGAAGGACTGCGACGAGCCGTTGGTATACATATCATTGACGAACTTTCCGATGCCCTCGGAGGTGGAGAGGATTTCCGCGGCGACGAGCACCATCCAGCCGACGCCGAGCGAGATGCGCAGGCCGGCGAAGATGAGCGGCAGCGCGGTGGGGATGACGATTTTGACAAGCCGGTCGAAAAACCCGAGACGCAGGACGCGGGCGACATTGATATGATCCTTGTCCACCGAGGAAACCCCGAGCGCGGTGTTCACCAGCGTGGCCCATAGCGAGCAAAGCGCCACGGTGATCGCGGAGGAGAGGAACATCGGATCGATCTTGTAGTTTTTGATGTACGGAATCTTGTCCGCGAAGCGGATGAGCCAGTGGTTTTCCGGCTCGGGCATGAAGCCGCCGACGATGATCATGATGATGGGCAGCCAGACGAGCGGCGACACGGGCTTGAAGAGCGCCACAAAGGGCGTCATGGCCGCCATGAACGCGGGAGACAGACCGCAAAGGATGCCGATGGGAATGGCGATGCAGGAGGCCAGCAGGAAGCCGGCGAACACACAGAGCAGCGAGCGCACGATCTGCCTGGGCAGAGTCCACGGTTTGGCGTATTGCGACGACTCGGTGGTGGCGAGCAGTTCCTTGCGTTTGAGAACGGCGGCGGCGAGCTTGTACAAATCCGCGCCGGCGGGCGCATCGCGATAAGCGGCTTCCGCCTCGGCGAGTCTGGCTTTGGCCTCGGCGACCCTCGCCTCGCGCGAATCGCTGCCTAACAGCTCGGTTTTCTTGATGAGATACTGGCGTTCCTCGGCGATTCGCGTAAGGGCGCGGCGCGCTGATTTGACCTCTGGGAAAGCGGTGTCGCGCGCCACCTCATACTCGGATTTCAACGCGGATACCTTCAGTTTGTCGGCTTCGTCGGCGGCCTCCGCGGCCACGAGCCGGTGCAGGAAGGCATCGCGGTCGGTGACGGCGTCGGCATCAGCCCGTAGTTCTTCGGCACGGGCGCGGCGCGCGATTTTCGCGGCTTCCCGCGCTTGATCATACGCCTCCTTGGAGGGGCCCACGAGTGCCTCGAATTTTCTTTTGGATGCGCCTTCCACCGCAGCGAGTTGAGTGTTGGCCTCGGTCTCCAGCGATTCGAGTTCGGCCAGCCGCTCGCGGGCCGCGGCGAGAGCGGATTCGCGCTCATGACCCACAGCCTCGTAGGCCCGCGCCTTGCCGGTTTCCTGATGGTGGAAGCGCCAGATTCCGCCGGCGGCATCCCACACCACGGTGGGTGTGGGCACCTCGCCGGCCTTGGTCTTGTGCTTGGGCGCGACGACCGACCACAGCCAGATGAAGAGCATGAACGCGAGCACCGGCAACACGATGAAGCGCCCGATCTCCCTCAACTGCCGCGCGGGTTCCTCGCGGGCGGCAAGCCGCACGACGGGCGCGAGGAAACTCATGCCGGACACGTCGATCGCCTTCAGCAGTTTGTATTTGATAGCCATGGTCGGAACGGATGTTTGGAGACGCGCCATCTGGATCTCACCGCGTGGCGAGCGAGGGATCGTCCTTGATGCCGATTTCGAATGAATTGAGATAATCGACGGGCTTGCGGCCGTCGTAGCCGATGCCGTCGATGAAATCGGAGGTCGCGGGCTTGTAACCGTCCTCCGTGGAAGGCACTTCGGCTTCCGTCAGGTGGCCTTCCTCGAAGAGCATCGCGGCGGCCTTGCGATAGACATCGGGAAGATAGATTTTTTCCACGGTTTCATGATACCACGAAGCCGGCTTGGGATCCGTGATCTGGCCCCAGCGGCGCATCTGGGTAAGGAACCAGACGCCGTCGGAATACCAGGGATACGAGCAGCCGTGTTTGAAGAACACGTTGAAGTCCGGCATCTCGCGGACGTCGGATTTCTGGAAGACGAAGGTTCCGGTCATGGAGTTCTTGATGACTTCGTAGTCCGCGCCGACATAGTTCGGTCGGGAAAGGATGCGGCATGCCTCATCGCGGTTGACCAGCTTGCCGGAGGCGTCCGTCTCGTCGAGCCACTTGCCGGCGCGTATCAGCGCCTTGGTCACGGCGAGCATGGTGTTGGGATTCTCGTCGGCCCACTTGCGGGTGACGCCGAAGACCTTCTCCGGGTTGTTTTTCCAGATATCATAATTGGTGACCACCGGCACGCCGATACCTTTGGCGACGGCCTGTTGGTTCCATGGCTCGCCGACGCAATAGCCGGAGATGGTGCCGGCTTCGAGCGTGGCGGGCATCTGCGGTGGCGGCGTGACGGACAGTTCAACCTCGGCGTCGGTGCGTCCGGCGACGTCGGTCTTCGAATAATAACCGGGATGGATGCCGCTGGCGGCGAGCCAGTACCGGAGTTCGTAGTTATGTGTCGATACCGGAAAGACCATGCCCATCTGGAGTTTCTTTCCCTCGGCGAGCAGTTCCTCGACGATCGGCTTGAGGGCGTCCGCCTTGATCGGATGCTCCGGTTGGTCGGTGTCGAGATCCGGATCGTTTTCCTGCATCTGCTCCCAGATCGAATTCGACACGGTGATGGCGTTGCCGTTGAGATCGAGGGTATAGGGAGTGACGATGTGCGCCTCGGTGCCGATGCCGATGGTGGCCGCGATGGGCTGCCCCGAGAGCATGTGCGCGCCGTCGAGGTTGCCGGTGATGACGTTGTCGAGCAGCACTTTCCAGTTCGACTGGGCGATCACCTCGACCTGGAGACCCTCGTTTTCAAAGAAGCCCTTTTCCTTGGCGATGACGATCGGCGCGCAGTCGGTGAGCTTGATGAATCCGATTTTCAGCTCGTCTTTTTCGACGGAGAGTTTTTCCGCATGAAGGACCGGCGCGAGCGCGAGCACGGCGGCGAGTGGGAAGGAATGGAATGATTTCATATGTTTGATGGCGTGAGTGACGATCCCGGATCAAGCTTCACGGGTGCCAAAGCGGCCGGCATCGGAGGGGCGGACCGTCATTTCGTTTCATCCTTTGCATGAGAAGGAGTCATCACGGCGTGCCGACTGCCGCGAGAAACAATTCCTCGCGGTAGATTCGGGAAAGCGGGATGCCCGGAAGCTCGGGCAGCACATTGGCCGAGCGCAGGCCGGAGAGAACCCACGACGCCTTGTCCACCGACGGGGTGTTCACGCCCGGGCCGTGGAAAACATGGAAGTTCGCCGCCGAGATGGTACGCGGGCCGGCGTGGAAGGTTTCCCCGAGGCTGTTGGCCAGAACCTCGCGCGGCGCGGCGGTGTAATGGGGCAATGAGAGGATATCCATCAGTTCCGGACGGAACGCCGCATCCTGGCACAAAGCGCAGGATTCCAGCAGCGCGGCGACGAGACGGACCGTTTCCTCCCTGTGTTCTTCCAGAAAGCGGTCGGAAACGAGCAGGACCTTTTCCGGGTGTCCGTGCGATAGTTCGGCGGATGTCACGGGACACCAACCGGTGCCGGAAACAATGGCCACCGAGTTCCATGGCTCGCCGACGCAATACCCATCGATATGCCCGGCCTTGAGATGGGCGGGCATGAGCGGCGGCGGCAGGAAAACTATCTCCACATCCTCCGGCGCGGACAGTTCCTGCATGCGCAGCCATTGGGTGAGCAGGATGTGATGCGACGAATAACGGTGCGTCGCCGCCAGAGTGAACGGACGGTTCTTTTTCCATGAACCGGACAAGTGCCGCTTTAGCGCGCCGCGCTGCATCAACGCGGGATCGATCTCGTTCGACAGCGTGATCGCATTGCCGTGCAGGTTGAGCACCATCGGCACGGCCACACCGCGGCGCAGGCCGGAAACGCCGAGTCCGAGCGCGAATGCGATGCCCGCGATGGCTTGCGCGGCGTCCAGTTCGCCTTGGTAAATCCGGTCGCGCACGCTGGCCCAGCCGAGATCGCGGGTGAGCCGCACTTTCAAGCCGTGACGTTCGAAAATGCCGGTCTCGCGCGCCACGGCGAGCGGCGCGCAATCGGCCAGCGCGACATAACCGAGGCGGATGGTGTGGCGGGCGACATGCGGAGCGGACGGCCGTTTGCGGGTGGCTGGCATGTGGAAACACAAGCGCGTGGAATGCCAAATCCTCCACCTTGGCATAAATGGTGCTAATTTTCCGCCAGCGCTGATGTGAGGCGCGCTCATCATGGAGTGGATACCGGACCTGAGACAAATCCGCGCCTTCGTGGCCGTTGCGGAGGAAGGCAGCTTCACGCTCGCCGCGAAACGCATCTTCGTGACGCAGTCGGCCGTGAGCCACGCGCTGCGCACGCTCGAGGAACAATTGTCCTGCCAGCTTCTCGACCGCGGTGGCAAGCGCGTGACCGTCACGCCCGAGGGCGAAATGGTGCTCAAGCGTTGCAAGCGCATCCTGTTGGAAATCGAGCTTGCCGGGCGCGATGTGGACAGCCTGCGCCGCTGGGGCCAGACGCGCGTGCGCATCGGCGCGCCGCACAGTTTGTGCAACTTCCTGCTGCCCGCGGTGCTGCGCGAATTCCGCGATTGTTTTCCGCGCTGCGAACCCGTGATCGAAGCGGGCGACTCGTCGCAATTGATGGACCGGCTCGCCGAATCCGAACTGGACGTCGTGCTCGGCATCCGCTCGCGGGCGAAACATGACGACGAGGGCTATCGTTTCATGTTCCGCGACCGCTTGCAGTTCGTCGTTTCACCAAGCCATGCGTGGGCGGCCGATCCGTCGCGCGCCGCGGACACGCTCGGCGACCAGCAGTTCATCATCTATGCCAAAGGCACCGAGACGCACCGCCTGGTGAACGATTGGATCGAACGCGAAGTCGGCCGCTGCCGCAAGCCGGTGGTGCTCGGCGACATGCAGGCGATCCGCGAGATGGCGAAACTCGGCATCGGCGTCGGCATCGTCGCCCCATGGGTGGCGGCGCGCGAAGTCGAGGAAGGCAGCCTGTGCCAACTGCCCATTCCCGGCCCCGGCGTCGAGCGCGAGTGGGGCGCGTTCCACACCGCGAAAAAGCAGCCGAGTTTGGTGGAAGAGGCGTTCATCGGACTGTGCGGCATGGCGTTTGGAATGATGGCCACGGCGTGAATGCGGCCCTGGCAATGCAGGCTTATTCGTAAGAATGAGGCGATCCCAGGACGCCGCATTGAAATTAGTCGTGTTCTCACGACCACACCTGCGAAGAAAAATGCCGCGGCGGAAATTCCGCCACGGCATTTCGTTGAAGCAACCTAACAGGACCGGAAATCAGAACATGTAATTCAACTCCACCGAGAAGCGCGTGGCATCCGGCACGGGAGCCGCGCCGACGAAGCCGTCGCCCTCGGAGTTGAACCAGGCGAGCTTGGCGATGGCGGTGAAGTGGTCGTTGAACTTCTTGGTCAGCACCGAGTCATACTCCCAGCCGTATCCGCCCGAGAGTTCGTTGTCGCCCATCATGTGGAGCACGTTCACCCATTTCATGCCCCAAAAGACCGGCATGCTGTGCGAGAGATAGGTGTTGGTCAGTCCGTTGTGCGCGCCATTCGTGCGGCCCGCGAGGAAGACATCGGCGAAGCCGTTGAAGGCGTGCAGCGTGGCAAGCGGCGTTTTGAATCCCGCGTCGAGATGTTCCACGCCGAGCGTGAACGCGTGTTTGCCGAAGGTCTTGGTGGCGGTGGCGTGCGCGTAGAGCGCTTCCTCCGTTCCGGCCACGCCCGCCTTGTCCTGCCAGGCGAGTTCGCCGTAGAACGTCACGCCGAACACGTCCTTTTTCGCACTGATACCGAAGGTGTTGTTGTCCCACGCACCGACATCCTCGAAATTCATGATGTAGGCGTAGCCACCGAGTGTGAGCCCTTCGATGCCCGTGTAGGACGCGTTGAACAAATGCGCGCTGGCCGCGATGTCCTCGACGTTGGCGAATCCCGGCGCCAGCGGCGCGTCGGCTTCCGATCCGAAGATGCGGTTCACCTGGTTCATATACGCGTAGTTGAGCGTGAGCCCGTCGATCGACTTGTTGGAAAGCGAAATGGCGTCGAACGTCTGCTCGTTCTGCCTCCAGCCCACGTTGCCGATGAACGCGTCGTTGTCATATTTGATGCGCTGGCGTCCGAGTTTCGCAGTGGTGTCGAAGCCCTCGTATTGGATGTAGGCTTGATTGAGCTCGTTGGTTTCCGGATCGGCGATGAGCGAATTGGCGGGATCGAAAGGGTCGGCCAGCGGCGCGCCACCGTGGTAGTCATCCACCGCGGCCTGCGAGAACTCGCCCTCGATGAGCGCGCTGAAGCCGTTCCAGGCGGCGGTTTTCAAACCAAGCCGCTCGCGGAACGTCCAGGCGTGCGAGACATCGAAGCCGTCGATGTCCGCGAACTCATAGCGGGTGCGAATGTCGATGAGCGGAATGATCCAGTCGCCCTGCGTGGGCGGCGGGCTGATGATGGGCTCTGTCGAACCGGCGATCAATGCGGATGCGGTGGCGGACAATGTGATGACGATTGATTTCATGGTCGGTGGATTGGAAGTGCGATGCCCTTCAAGCGGAAATCCTGCCATGAAGCGCGGGAATGCGTGAAACGCCGATGAAACGCATTCCCCCGCGCCATGACAAGCAGTCATGCAATGCCGGCAAAAATGGTCCGGCACATGCTATGAAGTCTTTTCATGACGGAAGAACTGGCGGCAACGGGCTCGCTCATGCTGGCGATGGCGATGGCGGCGATGCTGTATGCCTCGGTCGGCCATGGCGGCGCGTCGGCTTATCTCGCGGTGATGGGGCTGGCCGGAATGGCGCAGGCACAGATGAAACCGGTCGCATTGGTATTGAACATCGCCGTTTCCACCGTGGCCCTGGTTTCCTTCGCACGCGCGGGACATTTTTCATGGCGCTTGTTCCTGCCGCTGGCCGCGGCCTCGGTGCCCGCCGCGTTTCTCGGCGGGCTGCTCGGATCTCCCGAGTTGGTTTTCAAATGGATCCTCGCGTTCGCACTGGGCGTGGGCGCCTGGCGTTTGCTTGCGGCTCCCGGGGAATCCGATGAACCCGTCCGCAACCCCGCGCTTCCGGTCATGCTGGCCACCGGCGGCGCGCTGGGATTCGTTTCGGGCCTCATCGGCATCGGCGGCGGGATTTTTCTCACACCCTTGCTCGTGTTGTGCCGCTTCGCCCGAGCCAAAACCGCTGCCGCCGTTTCCGCCGCGTTCATCGCCGTGAATTCATGCTCGGGACTGCTGGGCTGGTTGAAAAAAGGCGATCCCGTTCCCCAGATCGCATGGGCATTGCTGCCATGCGTGTGCATCGGTGGCTGGCTCGGCGCGCGCTGGGGCAGCGGACGCGCCCCGATTCCCGCGCTGCGCCGCACGCTGGCCGCCGTGCTGGTCGTCGCCGCAGCGAAGTTCGTCATCATCTGATTTTCCATGGACCCCTTCGGACGCCACATCGACTACCTCCGCGTTTCGGTCACCGACCGCTGCAACGAGCGCTGCCTGTATTGCATGCCGAAGGGCTACAAAGGCTGGGCCGAACGCGCCGACCACCTCACGGCGGATGAAATCGTGCGGGTCGTTGAACAATCCACCCGCATCGGTTTCCGCAAATTCCGCCTCACCGGTGGCGAGCCGCTTGTGAGAAAGGACATCGTCGAGATCGCCCGCCGCGTCTGGGATCTGCCCGGCGTGCAGACGCTCGGCATCTCCACCAACGGCGTGCTGCTCAAGGAACTCGCACCGCCGCTCAAACAAGCCGGCGTGCGCTCGGTGAACATCAGCCTCGACGCGCTGAATGCGGAAATCTATCAGAAACTTACGGGTGGAAGACTCGAA
>DATISV010000275.1:0-2605 GCA_035468505.1 Luteolibacter sp.
GTTCGAGGCTGATCTTGCCGTTGGAGGAGTCGGCGGGCTTGGGCCAGCGGAAAGTTCCCCGCTGAAGTTTTTTGGCATGAACCCAAAGTCCGGTTCCATCCCAGTGCAGCAGCTTGATGATGTTACGCGAGCGGTTAGTAAAAACGAAAACCGCGCCGCCGCGGGGATCATCGCAGAGGCGGGTGACAACCAGGGCGTGGAGGCCGTCGAAGGATTTGCGCATGTCGCAGGGTTCGAGCGCGAGGAAGACGCGCAGGCTGCCGGAGAGAGTCAGCATGGACGGCGCAGGGTTTGGAGGAGTTCGGCGGCAAGAGGCAGGGCGGCGCGGGATGCGACTTCCAACGCGGTGCCGCATGGCAGCACGATGCGCAGGGCGGCGCCTAGAGCCGGTGGTGGTTGCTGCACCATCACTTCGGCGAATGCCGGAACACCCGGTGGCAGGGCTTCGCCGGATTGGCGGCGTTTGCGCAGCCAGGCGATGAAGGTCTGATAGGAGATCCCGTGCTGCCTGGAAAACGCCATGGCGCTCAGACCGCTTCGGTCGAATGCTTCCAGCAGTTCGCCGCGCTGTGCCGGGGTGTAGCGGAGTCGGCCGTCGCTGCCGGTGCGGATGATCGTGGTGTCGGTTGATGGCTCGGATGGTGTCGATTGCATACACAGGTATGTATGCTTCCTCTGCTGCGAATCGGCTAGTGCCCCTCGGTTGAGCGCTTACTCAGTTTCTTCGATTTTTTCAGATTGCCGGAAGTGGCCTCAATCCAGTCGGCCTTCTGTTCCTTGCCTTTGGTTTCCCAGCCGTGCGCCCCGCCTTTGGTGATCCAGTCGAACTTGCGACCGCCGCTTTTGACGACCGCGGACTTGTTTCCCCCGGCCATGGTCACCTCGTCACCCGCCACCCATGCCGGACCGGCGAAGAAGATCAGTTGGTATTGTACGCCGGGTGGAAGCTTGGAGACGGATTTGTTCAATTCCTCGCGCATGAGCTTGTCACGCGGACCACGCATCGACTGCGAATAGTCGATCACGTAGGCGATGCGTTCGCCCTTGGCCTTCTGGTTGAAAAACGAGACCTCGCCGCCGCCGCCGAATCCGCCGCCGGAGCCCCAGGCGTCGCCGAGATCCATCGCGGTGCCGAATTCCAACGAGGGCGCGGTCACATCCACCTCGGGCACCGGCAGCGCGGTGGGCGAGACCGTATTGGCCACCAGCACCTTGGCCATGTGGCTCGACGGCCGCTGCGGCCGCCGCTCGATCTTTTGCCGTACTTTTTTCTCCGTCTCCGCCTCCTCTTCCGGCATCTCGGCCCGGTAGGTAACGATGGTCGGGCTTTCCTGAATCAGGGAGGGCAGCAGGAGCATCCCGAGCGCGAGGGCGATGATCGCGACAGTGAGCACGGCGATCAGTATCGAGGAAACCGTGGAGTTCCGGCGATGCACGTGCAGACGCCTCAGGGCTGCGGGATCGAGGTTTGCGTGAAGACTCATTTCAGGGGTTCGTATCGCGATTTTCCACCGGAGGCCAATTGAAAATCCCCATGCGCCGGAGCGATTTCGTCCCCAACCGTGGTTTTGATTGCATGGCGCACGGCTTGCCGGAAGAGTCCCCGTGTTCCATCCGCACATCGCAATGATCGTTATCGCCGTCGCCAACCAGAAAGGGGGAGTGGGCAAAACCACCACCGCCCTCAACCTGTCCGCCGGGCTGGCCATGCGCGGCCAGCGGGTGCTGCTGGTGGACCTCGATCCGCAGGCTAACTGCACCAGCGGTCTGGGCATCGAGGCCCCGGAAGGCGGCAGCATGTATCCGGTGCTGATGGGCGAAGCCACCGTCCACGAACGCATTCTCCAAACCGGCCGCGACAACCTCTCGCTGGTGCCCTCGGAAATGGACCTCGCCGGCGTGGAAATCGAACTCGCCCGCAGCGACGACCACCTCACCCGCCTGCGCGGCATCCTCCAGGGACTCAAGCCGAACGACCTGTTCGAGTTCTGCATCCTCGACACCCCGCCGTCGCTGGGCGTCCTGATGACCTCCGCGCTCGCCGCCGCCGATGAAATCCTCATCCCGCTGCAATGCGAGTGGTTCGGCCTCGAAGGACTCGCGAAAATCGTCCATGTCATCGACCAGATCCGCGACGCCGGAGCCAACCCGGACATCCGCCTCGAAGGTATCGTGATGACCATGTTCGACGGCCGCACACTGCTCTCGCGGCAGGTGGTGGAGGAAGTCTCCAACTATTTTCCCGATCAGATCTACCACACCCACATTCCGCGCACCATCCGCATCGGCGAGGCTCCCAGCCACGGGAAAACCATCTTCGAACACGACCCGACCGGCCACGGCGCCCAGGCCTACGGTGCGCTGGCCGACGAGTTCCTCACCCGCCACGCCTGCGGCCCCCTGATCGCCGGTATCTAACGCCTACCGCTTCCCGCCTACCGACCGCATGCTCGCGAAACGCATCATTCCCTGCCTCGACGTGACCGATGGCCGAGTGGTCAAGGGCGTGAATTTCGTGGACTTGGTCGATGCCGGCGATCCTGTGGAGTGCGCGCTGGCCTACAACGCGCAGGAGGCGGACGAGCTGGTGTTTCTCGACATCACC
>DATISV010000276.1:0-1953 GCA_035468505.1 Luteolibacter sp.
GGACTGATCGTCGCCAACTTCCTGTTTCCGAATGCCATGCCCGGATCCGGGTTCCTGATTTACGGCAGCTCGTTTTTCGCCTTCGCCACGCTCCATCCCCGGCACGAGTTCCTGATGTTCTTCGTGCTGCCGGTGCAGGTCCGTTTCCTCGCCATGCTCCAGGCCGGGCTGATGCTCTTCTCGGTCCTCTCCAACTGGCTGCTGCTGCCGTTCTATCTGCTCGGCTGCGCCAACTACCTACTGTGGGCCGGCATCCCCGCCTTGCGCGGCACCGCCCGCGTGATCGAAAGCGCCCAGCGCCGCCGCCGCTTCGAATCCGCCAAGGAGCCGGCCGACAAGGCTTTCCACACCTGCGTCAGTTGCGACCGCACCGATCTCAGCGACCCCGCGCTCGAGTTCCGCGTCGGCCGCGACGGCCGCGAATATTGCACTGAACACCTGCCAGAATGAGCGAACCGATGATCGAAACCCGCGATCTCCACCGCAGCTACCGTGTGGGGGAAAAGTCCATCGAAGTCCTCCATGGCATCGACCTGCGGGTCGAACCCGGCGAGCGCGTGTTCCTCTGCGGCCCGAGCGGTGCCGGCAAGACCACGCTGCTTTACACACTGGCGGGCCTCGAACGCCCGGAACGCGGCACCGTCCACATCCACGGTGCCGACCTTTACGCCATGGGCCGCCGCGAACAGGCCGCCTTCCGCAACCGCGAGATCGGTTATGTGTTTCAAAACTATCATCTCCTGCCGGAACTCACCGCGCTCGAAAACGTCGCCGTCCCGGGAGCCATCGCCGGCCGCGATTCCTCAGCCGCCGCGCTCGCCGCCCTCGATCGCGTGGGCCTCGCCGACCGCGCCGACCACCTGCCCGCCGAACTCTCCGGCGGCGAGCAGCAGCGTGTCGCCATCGCCCGCGCCATCGTCAACGAACCGAAAGTTCTCTTCGCCGACGAGCCGACCGGCAACCTCGACTCGCACAACAGTGCGCACGTCATGGAAATCCTCATGGCTCTCGCCACCGAGCACGGCGTGACACTCGTGGTGGTCACCCACGACCTCGGCCTCGCCCGCATGGGCGACCGCACGCTCGTCATCCGGGATGGCTCGATCCATGCCGGCGATCAGGAGGCGGCTCAATCCTCCACCTGATCCGCTTGGCAGCAGCCGTCCTTGCAAAACCAGTAAACGCCCGCGGCGATCAAACCCATCGCCACCGCGCCGCCGATCCAGGTGGCGGGCTGGTTCGGATGCTCGCGCAGGTCGCGGAGACGCGCCATGCCGTGTTCTTTCCCGGCGGACAGCCCGCTGCGCGCGGAATCGACGATTTCCCGCGCACCGGTCGGCAGCGTGTGGCGCGCGGTGTGGCTGAGAAGATGGCGCATGTCATCGCGCAGTACTGAGATGTCATCGCCCACTCGCGAGAGCAGATCCATGGCACGGGGGTCTTTAAGGGAAGGTGTGTTCATAATTCATACGGGGGGTTATGCCCGTGACAACCTAACCGCTGCCGCCGATCCTGCAAGCGACGGTCTCGCCACAAGACAATGCCGCCGGGGGGACTCGAACCCCCACGGGCCTTGCGGCCCAACGGATTTTAAGTCCGGAGCGTCTACCATTCCGCCACGGCGGCTTGCCGGCGGGCATGGCGGACCAGCCCGTACGGAGCGCGGCGAGTAAGGCGGAATCGCAGGCCAACGTCCAGCATCAGCTCGAAACGGGAAAATTTGACATTTTTTACATCATCATATCCGGATACGATGATTTGTTTCTTGATGACCGACGAAATCCGTTGAAAGCTCCCACCCATGCCGCGACACGACCCTACGCAGGAACTCAAGCACGCCATGGCCGAACGCATTCTGGTACTGGACGGGGCGATGGGCACGACGATCCGCAGTTACGGACTGACGGAGGTCGACGCGCGCGGCACGCGCTTCAAGGACTGCGACAAGGATCT
>DATISV010000277.1:0-11064 GCA_035468505.1 Luteolibacter sp.
GTATCCGGGTCGTCCTCCACGCCGAAGATGGTGGCGTCGTTGCCGAAATTTCCATCGGCACCGACTGTCGCGACGACATCGAGCGTGACGCTCTGATGCGCGGCCAGATTCCCGATATTCCAGATTCCCTCCTGGGAATCGTAATCGTTGCCGCTGTCGCTCTGATAGATGAACCCGTCGGAGGGACGGTGGAACATTTTCACGCCGGTGGCCGGATCAGGTCCGTGATTGGTCGCGGTGAACGTGAATATCACGGAATCGCCCGTTTGCGCCGTGGCATCGCTCACGACCGCGGTGATTTCCAGATCGGCGGAATTCCCGGCCAATGCCGGGGTGGCCAGGACGACCGCGGCGGACGCGACCGTCACTTGAAGCAGCGCTCTGAAACGACGATGGCCGTTCATGACGCCGGATGATGATTGGGGGGTAGTGTGTGTTTTCATGTGTGTGGGGGTTTCGTGGGGGACAGCAGACTCTTGATCCGTTGCCGGAGTTTTCGGGGGCAGGCCCTCCCAGGTCGCGATCATGCCGCGAGACTAAGGGGGCCGAACCTTTTCGCTCAGGCGCAGACGAAAGCCCTTTTGGGGGTGCTCATCGGGGGAGGTGGGGGGGTGGGTGATCCGCAGGGGGTGCGGGAACGGTCCGGATCATCAGCCATTCTTAATATTCCGGCTACTACGTGTTCGCGTATGGGCCACGAACGGCCCGTCCCACCCCGCAAATTCCTAGGAAATCGGGAAAATTTTTCTCAAAGCACGCTTGCCGGCATGGGGAGGCGCCGACATAGTCCCGCGCGACCCGCCGGGCGTGTGAAAACAGGGTGCCCGGCCATCACCCGAGCCATGAGCGACACCCTATCGGCGACTGCGGAAGTCACACTGCCTAAAGACCTTGCAGCGGCAAAAGGCATGGTCAACGTCCACATCGACGGTGTCTGGCACCAGTTTCCCAAAGGCACCCGGATGATCGAAGCCTGCCGTCAGGCCGGAGTAATCGTTCCCCACTATTGCTACCATCCGAAACTGACTGCCCCGGGCAATTGCCGGATGTGCCTCGTGCAAATGGGCATGCCCCCCCGCCCCACCCCGGGCATGGAACCGAAGCGCGATGAACTGGGCTACGAGCCCATCGGCTGGATGCCGCGGCCGGTGATCGCCTGCGCCAATACGGTTTCCGAAAACATGGGTATCCGCACCACCGGCGAGCTGGTGGAAAAATGCCGCGAGGGCGTGATGGAATTTCTCCTCATCAACCACCCGCTCGATTGCCCGATCTGCGACCAGGCCGGCGAGTGCCGCTTGCAGGAACACTCGGTCGAACACGGCCGCGGCGAATCCCGGTTCGTGGACGCGAAGGTCAAAAAGCCGAAAAACGTGGACATCGGGCCGCGCATCCGGCTCGACGACGAACGCTGCATCATGTGCAGCCGCTGCATCCGCTTCATGGACGAGGTCGCCGGCGACCCGGTGCTCGGCTTCACTCAACGCGGCACCCACACCACCCTTACCGTCCACCCGGGGCGGCTGTTAGACTCGAATTACTCACTCAACACCGCGGACATCTGCCCGGTCGGCGCGCTGACGTCGAACGACTTCCGCTTCCAGATGCGCGTCTGGTTCCTCAAGGAAACCCCGACCATCGATGTGAACTGCGGCACCGGCACCAACATCACCGTCTGGACCCGCGGCAATACCATCCACCGCATCACCCCGCGTCAGAACGACGAGGTGAACTCGTGCTGGATGCCGGACTCGCACCGCCTGAATTTCCACTACATCGACAGCCCCTCGCGCCTCACAGAACCCCTCCAGGGGAGCGCGGGCGTCTCGCCGGCTTCTTATCAAACTCTTACCTGGCCCGATGCGCTGAATTCCGCCGCAACCCGCATCAAATCCACCCCCGCCGCGCAAACCGCCATCATCGCCTCCGGCCGCATGACCAATGAGGAACTCTTCCTCATCCGCGTCCTCGCCGCGGAAACCGGCATCACAAACGTCTCGCTCGTTCCGCGGTTCGCCGAACCCGACCACCTGCTCATTGCCGCCGACCGCAACCCGAACACCACCGGCGCCAAACTCGTGCTCGGCACCGATGATCCCTACGGCAAACTCGACGGCATCCGCGAGGGCGTCCGCTCGGGAAACATCAAATCGCTGCTGGTCTTCGGCGAAGACATCGTCACCGATGCAGGCTTCACCGCCGACGATCTGGCAAAGCTCGATTTCCTCCTTCAAACCCACATCCTTGCCAACCCCACCGCGAGCGCCGCGCAACTTGTCCTCCCCGCCGCCGCCTTCGCCGAGAAACGCGGCTCGATGGTCAATCTATCAGGCCGTCTCCAGCGTCTCAACCGCGCCGTCGAAATGCCCGGTCTCGTCAGGGACGACTGGGAAATCCTGCGCGACCTGATCCTCGCCATCACCGGCGAAAAGAACGAAGCCCATCTCATCGAGGACATCTTCAAGGCCATGGCCGAGACCGTCCCGCAACTCAATGGCCTCACACTCTCGAAAATCGGCCATCAGGGAATGCCCATCCTCGAAACCGGCTATCATATCCCTCTTCTCGCCAACGAACGCGCCGCCAAGGCCGCGGGAAAAATCGTGGGTTAAAGGTTATTTGTTAAAAGTTATCAGGAAAGAACATGCCCGACCTTTTCCTCCAACTCGCCATCATCCTGGTGAAAATCGTCACGCTGACGTTCATCGTCGTGCTGCCGCTGGTGCCGATCTCGGTCTATTTCGAGCGACGGTTCTCAGCCATCATCCAGGACCGTGTGGGACCGAACCGTGTCGGCATCCCGCTCAGCCTCTTCGGTTTCAAGAAGGACTTCCACTTCTTCGGCCTCATCCAGCCGATGGCGGATGGCATCAAACTTTTCCTGAAGGAGGACTTCACGCCCAACTACGTGCGCAAGTCGTTTTACTGGCTGGCTCCCGCACTCACCGTGGTTCCGGCGCTCATCACCGTCTGCGTGGTGCCATTCGGCTCGCCCATCACCATTTTCGGCCACACCGAGAAACTTGTCATCGCCGATATCGACGTCGGTCCGTTGTTCGTTTTCGCCATCGCCTCGCTCAGCGTCTATGGCATCACGCTGGCCGGATGGTCCTCCAACTCGAAGTTCCCCTTCATCGGTGGCGTGCGTTCCACCGCGCAGATGATCTCATATGAAATCTGCCTCGGTCTGTCGATCATTCCCGTGCTGATGTATTTCGGCGAGCTGAACCTCGGGAAAATCGTCCAGCACCAGGCAGATCACGGCTGGCTGCTGCTTCCCTTCTGGCAAAACGGCACGCTCTCGCTGCCGGATATGCAGACCGCCTTGTTTTGGATTCCCGCCTTCATCGCCTTCATCATCTTCACCATCTCCATCTTCGCGGAAACCAACCGCATGCCCTTCGACCTCCCCGAGTGCGAAACCGAACTCGTCGGCGGCTATCACACCGAGTATTCCTCGATGAAATTCGCGCTTTTCTTCATGGGCGAATACGCCGCCATGGTCATCGGCTCGGCGATGGTCGTCACGCTCTTCCTCGGCGGCTGGTCGGCAGGCTTCGGACTGGATCCGCTCATCGCGAAACTCAGCATCGGCGAATTCCAGATCGGCGGATTCATCCACCTCGGCATCTTCCTTACCAAGCTCATCGCCTTCATCCTGTTCTTCATCCTCGTCCGTTGGACCGTGCCGCGTTTCCGCTACGACCAGCTCATGAAACTCGGCTGGGTGATCTTCTTCGAAGCCGCACTCATCAATGTTTTCCTCGCCGCCCTCATCCTCGCCGCGCCCTATCTCACCAAGATCATCCTCGGCATCGGCGCCGTTCTCCTCATCGCCGTGACCACCGCCGTCGTCTGGGTCGCCAAGGTTTCCGAAGCACATGCGAAACCGCTGCGCGCCTGATCCACCATCCACAATCTTCAATCCACAATCTCCCCGATGCCCGTCGTCAAAGTCCAACGCCCCAAGCTCAACTTCGGTGAGAAGATCTACTTCGGCGCGCTGATCAAGGGTTTCATCCTCACCATGACCCACGCGGTCAAATCGCTGCTAGGGAAATCGATGGGCGCGAAGTCGCTGGAATCGTCCGGCCTCGGCGTGACCATGCAGTTCCCCGAACAACGCTGGGACTCGCATTTTCCCGAATACTACCGCGGCGCGCCCGCGCTCGTCACCGACGAACAAGGCCGCGAACGCTGCGTTTCCTGCCAGCTCTGCGAGTTCATCTGCCCTCCCAAGGCAATCCGGATCGTCCCCGCCGAAATCCCGTCCGACGACCCGTGGGCCAAGGTCGAGAAGCGGCCGAAGGAGTTCGATATCGACATGATCCGCTGCATCTACTGCGGCATGTGCGAGGAAGTCTGCCCCGAGCAGGCCATCTTCCTCCGCAAGGACTACCTCATCACCGGCCTCAAACGCGCCGACATGGTGCATGACAAGGAACGCCTCTACGAAATCGGCGGAGTCAGGACCGGACTCGTCAACAAATGGAATGAACTTAAATAAGTTTGTTGGTTTTCAGTGTTCAGTTTTCAGGAATGCCCGGGACGGCTCATTTCTGAAACTCTTCGCTGAAAACTGAAAACTGAACACTAGCAAACTCAAGATGCCCTCTTACCTTTTCTGGCTCTTCGCGACCGTAATGCTCATCGGCGGTGCGGCGGTGATTGCATTCCGCAACCCGGTATCCAGCGCGTTGGCGGTGGTGGCATGCTTTGTGGGACTGGCAGGTTTGTTCATCGGCTTGAGCGCCTTCTTCGTCGGGATCATCCAGATTCTCGTCTATACCGGCGCGGTAATGGTGTTGTTTCTGTTCATCATCATGCTGCTCGACCTCAAGGATGAGGAAAAGCGCGCCAAAGCCCTGGCCCCGCTCGCCGCGGGACTCTCGCTGGTGATCCTGTTCGCCGTGCAACTCATCGGCGTGCTTTCACGCACGGCTGACAAAACCGCCCCCGAACTGAATTCAACCACCCTCGCCAAGGCCGCGGAAAACTTCAAGGAAGGCGGCAAAATCGCCACCGCCCTCAACGAAGGCCGACTGCCCGACACCCAGCTCATCGGCCACACCCTCTTCACCCAATACAACCTCCCGCTCCAGATCCTCGGCGTGCTCCTGCTCGTCGCCACCATCGGAGTGGTGGTGCTCTCCAAAAAGCAAACGGAGTGAGTTCCGAGCCTGAAAACTGAACACTGAAAACTAGCAAACTCTTTTCATGGCCACCCTCAACGACTACCTCCTCGTCTCCGGCCTGCTCTTCGCCATCGGCCTGGCGGGCGTGGTGCTGCGCCGCAACATCATTGTCGTGTTCATGTGCCTGGAACTGATGCTCAGCGCGGCCAACCTCAGCCTGATCGCCTTCTCCCGATTCAACACCGTCAACGGCCTGCCCGACTACCACGGCCAAATGCTCGTCTTCTTCGTCATCACCGTCGCCGCCGCCGAAGTCGCCGTCGGCCTCGCCATCATCGTCGCCCTCTACCGCGCCCGGCAAACGATCCACACCGACGAACTCACCACCTTGAAAGGCTGATGAACATCGAACATTGAACGCCCAACATCGAACTTCGAAATGATGAGAAACAATCACCTGTCTCTTCCACTGATCACCGCTCACTGATCACTGCTCACTTTTGCACTCTCCATGAACCTCGCCTGGATATTGTTCTATCTCCCGATCGCCGTGGCGGCGGTCAACCAGCTCGTGCTGCGCCGCAACCCGCTGGTCCCCTGGCTCGCCACGGCGGCCTGTGGCGCCTGTTTTGTCATTTCACTGCTCTTGCTCGGCACCACCGAGACAGCCGGATTTTCCTGGGCGAAAGTCGGCGGACTGGACATCCATATCGCCCTCAAGCTCGACCACCTCTCCACCGGCATGATGGTGGTGGTCACCGGCGTGGGCTTCCTGGTGCATCTCTTCTCGCTGGCCTACATGAAGGAGGACGAGTCGGTGAACCGCTATTTCTGCGGACTCGGGCTGTTCATGTTCTCTATGACCGGCATCGTGCTCTCCGAGAACTTCGTCATGATGTTCATCTTCTGGGAACTGGTCGGCCTCAGTTCCTACCTGCTCATCAGCCACTGGTATCACAAGGACAGCGCGGCGGATGCCGGCAAGAAAGCCTTCCTCTGCAACCGGCTCGGCGACTTTTCCTTCATGATCGGCGTTCTGCTGCTCTGGGGGGTGGTCGGCACACTGTCCTTCGATGACATGAAGTCGGGCCTCGATGCGTTCCGCCAGGAAAACTCGGAGCATTTCATCCAAAATTCCGCCTCATACAGCATCATTCTCTCCACAGCCGTCCTATGCATCTTCGGCGGCGCGGTCGGCAAGTCCGCCCAGCTACCACTCCACGTCTGGCTGCCGGACGCGATGGAAGGCCCCACGCCCGCGTCCGCGCTGATCCACGCGGCGACCATGGTCGCTGCCGGCGTTTACATGTTGTTCCGTCTCCAACTCTCGATCGGCACCGAGGCTTTCGCGGGATTCGCGGGCACCACCATCGCATGGATCGGCGGACTCACCGCGCTGCTCGCCGCGCTGATGGCCACCCAGCAGAATGACATCAAGCGCATCCTCGCCTATTCGACGCTTTCGCAACTCGGCTACATGATCATGGCCGTCGGTTTGCTCGCCGGCGAGGCGGGCATGTTTCACCTCTACACCCACGCCTGGTTCAAGGCGCTGCTGTTCCTTGCCGCAGGAGCCATCATTTACGCCTGCCACCACCAGCAGGACATCTGGAAAATGGGCGGTCTGCTAGGAAAAATGCCGATCACCACCGCCACCTTCGCGGCCGGCACCGCGGCGCTCATCGCCGTGCCTTATGTGACATCCGGCTTCTGGTCGAAGGAGGAAATCCTCGCCGCCGCCTATGATGGCGACAAGTTCCTTTTCGCCATCGCCGCTGGCGTCGCCTTCCTCACCGCCTTCTACATGACCCGCGCCTTCGTGGTCACCTTCCTCGGTAAACCCCGCTCCGACGATGCCTCCCATGCCCATGAGGTGAAACCCATCATGTGGGTGCCGCTCGCGGTGCTGGCCGTGCTCGCCATCGTTTCCGGCTACCACTTCGTGAGCGACAAACTCAACGCCACGCGTCCGGAACACGTCGCCAACACTACGGTGCTAATCGCCTCCATCGGCACACTGGTCCTCGGCGTCGGCGCGGGCCTCGTCCTCTACCTCGGCCGCAACAAGGACCCGCTCTCCATCCCGCTGTTCCGTGACCGATTCTACTTCGACAGCCTCTACGACAACTTCATCGTCCGCTACTTCCAGGATGCCTTCGCCGCGATCGTCCACTTCTTCGACGAACTCCTCATCAACGGCCTGCTCGTCGGCGGCCTCAGCCGTGGCGCGGTCAGTCTTGGCAACCTCTTCCGCAAACTCCAGTCCGGCCAACTCCAAGCGTATTCCTTCGCCTTCGGGCTGGGGGTGATTCTCGTGATCTACTTCACCGTTTTCCTCTGAAACCACGGATTGACATCATCGCAATCATTGCAATCATTGCCGCATGAGCACCTCCATCACCATCCGCAACCTTGACGAACAGGTGAAACAGCGCCTGCGAGTAATCGCGGCACAGCACGGGAAATCGATGGAAGCCGAGGCCCGCGACATTCTCACCCGCGCGGCCTTCACCGCTCCCCACACCTCCAAGAGGGAAGATCCCGGATCTCCCGATGACTACTGTTCAGCCGCCCGCGGAAAATGGAAGCACTTGGGCATCACCACGGATGAAATCATGACTCTTACCAGGGGAGACTAAGCGGATGCCGGTCATGATCGATACGAATGTGATTCTTGATATCGTCATCGACGATTCGACCTGGGCGCAGCGTGCGGATGAGGCTCTGAGAAAGCACCGCGGCAATGGAGTGTTCATCAATCCGGTGATTTACGCGGAATTGTGCACGGGCGCTCCGACACAGGATTATGTGGATGAGGCAATGGAGGATTTGAAACTCGATTACCGTGAAATCCCGCGTCCCGGACTCTTCATCGCCTCGAAGGCCTACAAGATCTACCGAGCCAATGGCGGAAACAAAACCTCCCCTCTGCCGGATTTTTTCATCGGAGCCCACGCGCAGTTTCTTGGCTGCCCCATCATCACACGTGACTTGAAACGCTACCGAACCTACTTCCCCACCGTCGAACTGATCACACCCTGATTCGCTTCTATCCATGCTCTCGCTCCTCGTCCTGTTCCCGCTCCTCGCCTTCGCCGCCATCCTGGCGGGTGCCCCGGCGCGGCTGACCTCCCTCGCGGCGGCCACCACCAATCTCGCCCTCGGCTTGTTCGCCGTCGCGACATGGCAAATGCCCTTCTGGTCGCTCTCGCTGCCGGTGCTCGACACCCCGTCGATGAATCTCGCCTTCGGCTTTCCCGATGGCATGAGCGTGGTGATGGTCGCTCTCAGCGTGCTCGTCACACTCGCCGCCGTGCTGTCCGGCAAGTGCCCGGAAGGCCGGGAAAAACTCTGGTACGGCTCGATCCTCCTGATCGCCGCGGGTGCGCTCGGCGCCTTCGCCTCCACCGACCTGTTCTTCTTCTACGCCTTCCACGAACTCGCGCTGATTCCGACGTTCCTGATGATCGGTATCCTCGGCCGCGGCGACCGCAGGCAGATCGCCTGGAAAATCACCATCTATCTCGGCCTCGGTTCGATCGTCCTGCTCGCCGGTCTGGTCTGGCTCGCGAACCTCGCCGGCACGCTCGACATGACGCAAATGGCCGCCGCAGCGAAGAACGGCACGCTGATCATCGATCCGGCGGCACAGAAAAGCATCGCCGCATTGTTGATCGTCGGCTTCGGCACCCTGGTGTCGCTTTTCCCGCTGCATTCGTGGGCCGCGCCGGCCTACGCCAGTGCACCGGCACCGGTCGCGATGCTGCATGCCGGCGTGCTGAAAAAATTCGGTCTTTACGGTCTTATCCGCGTCGCCCTGCCAATCGTTCCCGAGGGCATGCAGGCATGGCTCACGCCGCTGCTCGTGCTGCTGTTAGGAAACCTGCTGTGGTGCGGCATGGTCACCATTTCCCAAAAACGCTTCGACACGATGCTCGGCTCCGCTTCGGTGATGCACATGGGATATATCTTCCTCGGCATCGCCGCCGTCGTCGCCAGCCCGGACAACACGCTCGGCATTCCCGCCGCGGTATTGCTGATGTTCGCCCACGGCGTTTCGGTCGGCCTGCTGTTCAGCCTGGCCGACCGCATCGAGCGCTCGACCGGCTCGCTCGATTTCGCCGACCTCGGCGGCCTGGCGAAATCCGCCCCGGCGCTCGCCTTCACCGTCGGTTTCGCAGCCTTCACCGCGATGGGCCTCACCGTCTCCGCCAACTTCGTCGGCGAAGTGCTCGTGTTCCTCTCCGCCTTCCAGCAATACCAACCGACGGAGGGACTCACACCGCTGCAAATCGCCTGCATCTTCGCCATCTGGGGCGTGGTCATCAGTGCGGTTTACATGCTGCGCGCCTACCGCAGCATGTTCCATGGCCCGCAAGTGGCCGCCACCCGCAGCGCCCCGGACCTCACAGTGGCCGACCGCATCCCCGCGCTGCTGCTCGCCATTCCCCTGCTGTGCGTCGGGCTTTACCCGAACCTGCTGCTGAATCTTCTGAAGTGAATTCACTGTTCACCGATCACTTTCCACTCTCTCCCATGCCCGCCTACTATTTAGAAGCCCTCACCGTCACCCTCGGTCTCATCCTGCTGATGGCCGAAGCCTTCGTTTCCTCGAAGAGCAAGGCATGGGTGGGCGTTGTCGCCGCCATCGGACTCGGGGCGATTCTGTTTCTCACATTCATCGCCATCGGGCCACAGGACAAGCCGGATGCCGGCTGGGCGCAGTGGCCGCTGTGGAACTTCTATCAATTCGACAAGCCCGCCCTGTTCTACAAGGCCTTCGCGCTGCTCACTACGATCTTCGTGATCCTGATGTCCATCGACTACCGCAAGGTCCTCGCCCGCTTCACCGACCACCCGGGTTCGGAAAACGGCACCGGCGAGTTTTACGCGCTGCCGGTCTTCGCCTGTGCCGGCATGATGTGGCTCGCCTCCGCCAAGGATCTCGCCGGGGCCTTCGTCGCACTCGAACTGGTCACCATCACGTTCTACATCCTCGTCGCCTACATGCGCCGCAATGTCGGCTCGCTCGAAGCCGGGGTGAAATACCTCATCCTGGGCGCGCTAAGCACCGGTTTTCTCGTTTATGGCATCGCATGGATTTACGGAACCACCGGCACGATGAACTTCGATGCACTCCCATCCGCAATCGCCGGTCTCAAATCCCACTCCGGCCTTCTCTTCGGCATCGCGCTCGTCATGGTGGGCTTGGGATTCAAGGTTGGAGCCGTGCCGATGCAGATGTGGATTCCCGATGTCTATCAGGGCGCTCCCACCCCAACGACCGCTTTTCTTTCGGTCGGCTCCAAGGCCGCGGGCTTCATCCTGACCATGCGTTTCCTTGACGCCTGTCTTACCGACGCGACCAGCGGCCCGCTGTTGAATCTGCTCGTTATCATCGCCATCGCCACCCTGTTGTTCGGCAACCTCGCCGCCATCCCGCAGTCCAACTTCAAGCGCCTGCTCGCCTATTCCTCCATCGCCCACGCGGGTTTCCTGATTCTGGCCCTGGCCACGGGTGCCGTCGGAATCGACAGCCAGCTCGGTCCCGGCGAGGTGGTTTCGCTCTATCTCGCCACCTATCTGATCATGACGCTGGGCGTGTTCTTCATCCTCTCCCAGGTGCGCATCCAGCGCGATGGGGAAAACATCAGCGACTTCGACGGCCTCGGAAAATCCAATCCCGCACTGGCACTCGCGCTCACCATCCTGATGGCGGCGTTGGCAGGCGTGCCGCTCACCGCGGGCTTCATCGGCAAGTTCTTCGTCTTCCAACTCGCCGTGGATGCCGGGCTTTGGGCCGGCGTCGGCGTCGGTTTCATCGCCGTGGCCGCCGGTTTCTATTACTATTTCAAAGTCGTGCGCGCGATGTGGTGGTCTGAAGCCGACGACAAGCCATCGATCACGCTTCCGCCGATCAGCAAGGCCT
>DATISV010000278.1:0-1951 GCA_035468505.1 Luteolibacter sp.
GCACCACAAGACCATCGTCATGGTCACCCACGACGCCAAGGCCGCCGCGGCCGCCGACCGCACGCTGCATCTGGAAAAAGGCCAACTGCTCGAAGCCGCCGTATGAATGCCGTCATCAATTTGCTGAAACTCGCTTGGATCCAGGTCGCCCGCCACCGCGTGCGCTCGGCTCTGACGGTGTTCGGCGTGGCGTCGGGCATGTTCCTGTTCACCGCAGTCGAGACCCTGCAGCGCTCGCTGGCCACCGCCACCGAGGCCACCGCCGCCGACACCACGCTCGTCGTTTACCGGCAGAACCGCTTCTGCCCGTCCGCCAGCCGCCTGCCGGAACATTACGCCGATGAAATCCGCCGCATCGACGGCGTGCGCGAGGTGGTGCCGGTCAAGATCGTGGTCAACAACTGCGGCGCGTCGCTCGATGTCATCACCTTCCGCGGCGTGCCCGATGGGCTCTTGCAACGTTTCGCCCCGGAGATTGAAATCGTCTCCGGCAGCGAGGCCGAATGGAACCGCCGCGACGACGGCGCTCTGTTAGGCGAGGTCTTCGCCCGTCGCCGCGGATTGAAACCCGGCGACCGCTTCGACGCCGCGGGCATCACCGTCACTGTCGCGGGCATCATCCGCTCGCCGTTTCCGCAGGACAACAACGTCGCCTATGTGAAACTTCCGTTCCTACAACAGGCGTCGCGAGTCGGGCTGGGAGTGGTCACCCAGTTCAACGTCCGTGTGAATTCGTCCGCCGACCTGAAACCCGTCGCGGAGAAAATCGACGAACGGTTCCGCTCGGCCCAGGAACCCACCGACACCCGCCCCGAGAAAGCCTTCTTTGCGGAAACCGCCGCGCAGTTGATCGAACTGATCGGTTTCACCCGCTGGCTCGGCATCGGCGCGGTGATCGCCGTCGCCGGACTCGTCGCCAACGCGCTGCTGCTTGTCGTCCGCGGACGCGTGAAGGAAAACGCCGTGCTGCGCACGCTCGGCTATCCCGGCCGCGCCATCGGCCTGCTGGTGCTCGGCGAGGGCGGCATGCTGGGCCTCGCCGGCGGCATCGTCGGCGTAGGCCTCGCCGCCGGCTTCCTGCGCTGGCAGAGTTTCACCATGGGCAACGAGGGTCAGACGCTCGCCATCCAGCCCGATGCCACCGTGGTCGCCGTCGGCGTTAACGCGGCACTTCTGTGAGTTCTTTTCGCTTCAATGTGGCCCGCGTGGCAGGCCATCCGCCAACCGATCGTCAAAAACCTCCGCAGTTGACATGTTGCCCTTCGCTTATGCCGTTCGAAACCTGTTCCGCAGCAAATCCAGACTGCTCCAGACCATCGGCGGCAGCGCACTGGTCGTGCTGCTGGTCATGGCCGCCGTCGCCATCAATAGCGGGATGAAAAAAACACTCTCCGCCTCGGGCTCGCCTCACAACGTGATCCTGTTAGGCGCGGGTTCCGAGGAAAGCATCCAGCGCAGCGAGATTCCGGAAACCACCCCGGGCATCGCGGGCGCGGGCATCCCCGGCATCAGCGAGCGACTCGGCGTTCGCGCCGTTTCCAGCGAGATCCATTACATGAGTTATCTATCGCTCGAAGACGGCCGCAAGGCCCAGGCGATGTTCCGCGGCGTGACTCCCGAAGCGCTGCGCGTGCATCCCGAAGTCCACATCACCGATGGATGCTTCCCCGGCTCCGGCGAAGTGATGGCCGGACGCCTCGCCTGGCGCAAACTCGGTGTGAAAAAAAGCGAACTCCGTCCGGGCACCGTGCTCGTTCTCGATGGCCAGAAGTTAAAGGTTTCCGGCATCTTCGCCGCGCCGGGCACCGTGCTCGAATCCGAGTTATGGGCCACGCTCGGCGACCTGCGGGCGCTCGCGAAACGCGAGACCCTGTCCTGTGTCGTCATCCGCCTCGATGATCCCGCCGATTTCGACGAAGCCGATCTTTTCGCCAAACAACGCCTCGACCTC
>DATISV010000279.1:0-3959 GCA_035468505.1 Luteolibacter sp.
GAGCCCGGCCTGCATCTGCTGGGCTTGTTTCATCAGTTTGGCGATGTTCATAAAATGGATGGTGGATAGTTGATAGTGGATTGTGGATGGTTTCCTTCATCCTTCACGCGATCACTTTGCCTTCGAAGACTTCGAGGGCGGCTTGGATGAGCGGGTCCTGATAGAAGGTGTCTTCCGCGGCCGGCTGGGGCGGGGAGGCGGCGGGTGCGGGTTCGGGAGCTTTTTCCGCCACCGGCGGCGGCTCGGGTTCCGGCGCGGGGATGGCTTGTTCGGGAGCGGACTCGATGAGCTTGTCGAACGATGACAAGCCATTCGCTTTTTGGGTCGGCGCTGCGGCGGGAGCGGGAACGGCGACAGGCTGCGTGGCAACAGCCGGAGCGGGTGACGGTTGCGAGCCGTTGCCGCAGAGGTCGGCGCCTTTGGTGAGCGTTTTGATCACGTCGCTGATGCGGACTTCGCCGAGCGTCTGGACGGCCTTGATCACGCCGAGTTCGAGGTGGAGGCGCTTGTTGGTGGCCCACTTCATGCGGCCTTCGCATTCGGCGAAGACATCGATGACCGCGAGAATGCGGTCCGGCGGCACCGAGTTGGCGGCTTCGAGCAATGGTTGCCAAAGTTCCGCCGGGATGCCTTCGCCATCGGCGGCGGGATCGAGCCGGGCGACTAGCAGGGCGCGCAGGCAGCCGATCAATTCGGCTAACAATTGCGAGAGTTCGCGGCCGCTTTCCGCCTCCTTCTGGATCAACGCGAGCGCCGCCGGGGTGTCGCGCGCGAGCAGGGCGCGGGACAGGGTGGCGACTTTTTCCCGCGAGGTGAATCCGAAGACATCGAGCACGTTCTCCTCGGTGATGCGGTCGCCGCAGAAGGCGACGAGCTGGTCGAACATCGACTGGGCGTCGCGCATGCCGCCGTCCGCACCCTTGGCGATGGCCCAGGCGGCGCTTTCCTCGAGCGTGATGCCTTCCTGCGTGGCGATATGCAGCAGGTGTTTGGCGATCAACTCGGTGGGGATCGGGCGCAAATCGAAGCGCTGGCAGCGCGAGAGGATGGTGGGCAGGATTTTGTTCGCCTCGGTGGTGGCGAAGATGAATTTCACGTGCGGCGGCGGTTCCTCCAGCGTCTTGAGCAGCGCGTTGAACGCCGCGTTGGAGAGCATGTGGACCTCGTCGATGTAGTAGATCTTGAACTGCCCGCGCGCCGGGGCGAAACGGACCGATTCGCGCAGGTCGCGCACCTGCTCGACGCCGTTGTTGGAGGCACCGTCGATTTCCAACACATCGAGCGAGCGTCCCTCGGCGATTTCCTGGCAGATGTCCTCGTCGGGATCGAAGTCCGCCTTGGGGCCGCCGGTGCAATTGAGCGCCTTGGCGAGGATCCGTGCGGTGGACGTCTTGCCGGTGCCGCGCGGGCCGACGAACAGGTAGGCGTGGGCGAGGCGTTTCTGCTCGATGGCGTTGCGCAGAGTGCGCACGACGTGGTCCTGCCCGAGGACGTCGTCGAAGGTTTTGGGCCGGTATTTCCGTGCGAAGACCTGGTAGCTCACGCGCGGGAGTGTAGGGACGCGCGGCGGTTTGTCATGGCCGGTTTTTCCCGAGGCGGAAATTTGCCGGAAATCCGGGCGCTTCCGGCGAGCGGGCTTGCGGGCGGGCGGGTTCCGCGTTCAATTGGCCGTGCCGATGACGATTGCCGAAAAACAACAGGAATTGCTGGAGGAACTGGCCTTGTTCCAGGACTGGACGGAACGCTACGAATACGTGATCGGGCTGGGCAAAAAGCTGCCGCCGATGGACGAGGCGTCGAAAAACCCGGAGCACCTGATCAAGGGTTGCCAGTCGCAGGTGTGGCTGGACGCCGAGATGAAGGACGGGCGCGTGCGTTACCTCGCCGATTCCGACTCGCTCATCACCAAGGGCATGATCGCGCTTTTCGTGCGCGTGCTGGATGGCGAAAAACCCGACGAAATTCTGACGGCGGACATGGGATTCATCGATCGGACCGGTTTGAAGGAACATCTCGCGCCGACGCGGGCCAACGCGTTGAACCTGATGGCCACGCAGATGAAGCAGCGCGCGTTGGCGTTCGCCTCCGGCAACTGAGTCATTCCAATTCATCGCGCCGCTGGCGGCTCCAGGCGAGTCCTTCCTGATATTCGCCGCGGTCCGGGCGCAGGGCGGCGAGTTTCTCCCACAGCGAAACGGCGTTGTCGAAGGCGCGGGCGGCGTCGCCCTTGCGGTTGGCGATCTGCAGCGCGTGGCCGATATCGCCGGCGAGGTATGCGGACGCACGCAGGACTTGCTCGGGCAGCGGACCGCTCACCGCATCGTCGCGGATCAGGCTGCCTAACAGATCGCGCGCACGGCCGAGCCACTCGATTTCCTCGGCGCGCTTGCCGGAATCGCCTAACAGACGCGCCTTCTGCCACCACAGCAGTGCGAGGCGGAAAGCGGGCAGGGGATCGGAGCCGGCAGCGGCGCGGATGCTTTCGAGCGTGCGGATGCCTTCGTCGTAGAGCGGCATGGCCTCCTCGGGTTTGCCGCGATCGCGCAGGATTCCGGCGCGCAGACCGAGCAGCGTGGCCTTGATCACGGCGTCCCCGGCGGATGCGGGCAGGGCGGCGAGCCGTTTTTCGGCCGCGGCGATGTAAGGGGCCGCGCCATCGACGTCGCCGGAAAGCACGGCGGCCTCGGCCATGGCGGTGTGGGCGGCGGCGAGGCTGCGGTGGATTTCCGGGTCGTCCGGGTGTTGTTCGATCGCCTTTTCCAGTTCCTCCAGCGCGAGGGCGCGCACTTCGAGCGCGTCGCCGGGATTCTCGATGCCTTCGAGGATGGTGGCGGAGGAAAGGTGGCAGGCGGCGAGTTCCGAGCGCAGCACGGCGGCATCGGGTCGCTGGCCGGACACACGGTTGAGTGTCTGGGTGGCGCGCATCAACTGTTCGAGCGCGCGGGTCTCGTCGCCGCGGGCGGCGTGGAGTTGGGATTCGTGCAGATCGAGCAGCGCGAGCAGGAAATCGAGCCGCGCGGTGTCCAGGCCGGTGCGCGGCACGGCGGCGAAGGCTTCGCGGGCGGCGGCGAACGCGGCGGCGGCTTCCGATTTCGACTGCGCCTGGAAAACCATCGCCAACCACAAGCGATCGGCGGCGAGTCGCAGGTTCAGCGTGGATTCGGGCGGCGCTCCCTGCCAATGGCGGAGTGCCTCATAGAGCCGGGTGTCGGCCTCCTCGGGTTCGCCGAGCGAGAGAGAAATTTCGGCGAGCCGCAGCCGGGTCATGGCGCGCTCGTCCACCAACTCGGGTTCCTGGCTGGCGCGTTTGAGAAAATCCTCGAACTGCTGGTCGAGCAGCCTCAACCGCAACTCGCGGCCGTCGAGCGGCGGCATCTGGCGGTGATTGTCTTCCATCAGCCATGCGAAAAGGCGGTCGCCGGCGAGTTCCGATGCCTTGAGGCGGGCGAGCCAGATTTCGCGTTCGTCCACCAGCGCGTCGGCGGTTTCCGCGGCCTTGGTTTCGGCGGCGGATCTTGCAGTGGTTTCGGTTTCGAGATCGGATTCCAGTAAGCGAACCTCCGCCGCGTGGTTTTGTTGAAGCTCCTCGATGCGCACGCCCCGCTGGTGCCAGAGCGCGGCGAATAGCGCCGCCAGCCCCGCGGCTCCAGCGAGCGCGAAATATGAACGACGGGCTCGTGTCGCATCATGACGGCGTTCGTCGCGGGTCTCATCCACCGGTGCGGCGGGGGCGGCGGGAGCGTCCTGCTCGGTTTCCGCGAATCCCGCGGCGACCTCGCCCATGTCGCGCGGACGTTCCGCGGGATCGAGCGCGAGGCAGCGGTCGATCCATCCGCGGAGCGCCTTCTCGCGCGCGCCGCTGGCATCGGCAGGCCATTGGACATCACTCTGCGCCTCCAGATTGGCGGCGATTCGATTCAAGTCCGCCCGGATGCCCTCGGTGCGGGTTTTGCCGACCG
>DATISV010000280.1:0-4143 GCA_035468505.1 Luteolibacter sp.
ACATCCCATACCTGTTCCTCGGCCTCGCCGCCGTGCTGGCGCTGGCGGCCGTGGCGCTGCTCATCCTGCGTCCCGGCATCCACCCTCCCGTGCCGCCGCCGGACGTTCCACCGCCGCCGCAGTTGCCGAAAACCACCGTCATTGACGAAACCGCCGCCGCGCTCGATGCCGCCGCGGAACCCATCCCGGAGCCTGATCCGGAAACCGCGCTCGATTCGCTCGGCCTCTCGATCTCCGCCAGATCGCCCGAGGAACTGGTGGAAAAATTCACCGCAGCGTTCGAAGCCGGCGACATCGCCACGCTCGGCAAAATGCTCGGTGACAATCACGCGCAGCCGGGTGCCATCGCCCGGCTCGAAGCACTCGCCAGCCAGACACGCCGGCTCAACGCCGTTCGCGAAGTCGGTGAAATCGAACTCAACAAACGCACCCGCTGGGCGCTCCACCTCGAAGGCGCCGAGCCCGGCCGCGACCGCATCGCGCTCGATCTCCTGCGCGAGGACGGAAAATGGAAAATCGAACGCATCATCCTGCCGCCGGACAAGGACGCGGAACCACTCCGCGCCGATCCGATGGAGGTGGCCGATGCCTTCATCCAGTCGTTGATCGTCCAGGAGCTGGAATTCGCCCGCTCGCTTGCCGAACCCGCCGCCGTGTCCGATGCCAAGCTCGCCGGACTCTGCATCATCTTCGAGGAAGGCGGATACCGCATGCGCCCCACCAAGCCGCTGCGCACCATGTTCCGCCGCGACGACGCCACCGGCTTCCTCGCCACCGTCGAAGCCGTCGAGGGCCGGGAAACCGCCCAGTTTTCCCTCACCCTGAGCCGCGCATCCCAAGACTCCGACTGGCGGGTTTCCGAAATCAACCTCGACCAGCTCCTCGCCAACTACTCGCGCCGCATGGCCGGCGGCGACATCCATTACTCGCCCTTGGTGAAAAACCCCGCCGGCGGCGACACGCTCGCGCTCTACTTCGCCTTCGACGAGGCGGAGATGAGCCCGCGCACCCGCCGCCAGCTCGAAATCGTCGCCATGATACTCATGACCGATCCCGGCAAGCGCATCAACCTCAGCGGCCACACCGACGCCCTCGGCACCGACGAATACAACCGCCAGCTTTCCGCCGATCGCGCGCAGGTGGTCCGCAAGTTCCTCATCGAAAGCGGCGTGGACGCCGCGCAGATCGTCACCGCCGCCAAGGGCGCCAGCCAGCCGCGCCGGCCGAATTTCACCGATACCGGCGAGGACAACCCGCAAGGCCGCCGCGCCAACCGCCGCACCGAAATCTATCTCGATTTCTGACCCTCGGGCGTCACCATTTTGCCGTCAGATCACTCCAGCACGCCATGTGGCCTCCCAAGCCGCTCGTTCGCAACGACAATCGCCAGCGAGACCCGGCCCGCACCAAACTTGACTTCGTCCACAGTCGCTTCAGTCTGGCAGTGAAATCACGATTCCATGTTTCCCGGGGAAACCACGAATCAATACAACACACTGTTGCGCGATATAACACCTCGTGAACCCCATGCGATCATCACTTTTCGGAGTTGGCGTCCTGCTGGCTTGCGCAGCAGCCGCCTGTGCTGGCGAGTTTACCAGTGTGCAAGAGGCGATCGCCGTCATCCGGGACGAGAACTCCAAGGACTGGAAGCGGCTGCAAGAGGCACAGGAATATCTGCTGAAAAGTCCGGAGGATTCCCTGCCGGTTCTGATGGGAATGGTGAAGAATCAGGAAGACGGCTGGACCACTGCCGCCTACACCCTGGTGAAATCGAAGGACCCGCAAGTCGTGCCGCTGTACACAGGGCTGGTCCGGGAGAATCTTTTCCTGAAGGAGGCTGATGGCAGCCGCATGAAATTTGGATTCGATTCAGTCAACGGTTGTGAGGTCCGGATGAATCACTTCGGCTCCGTGTTGGCTTCCCTCCTCGGATCAATTGGAGATCTGCGTGCGATTCCGGTCTTGAAGGAGGCGGTGAAACGAGGAGATCCGGAGGTCCAGCGAAGTGCTTACAAAGCTCTTTATGAGCTTGGAGAGCTTTCGGTCGATGAGATGTTCGAGATCGCAAAGACCGCAGAACCATCGGTCAGGATGCCGGGTCTTGTGGTTGAAATCATCCATGCTCTTAACAACGTCAATCCGGAACGTGCCGTAGAGCTATATGATCGTGTCATTGCCGAGTTCCCCGAGGCAAGTTACGAGGTCGCAAGTGCTCATTATTGGAAAATCCAATGCTTCCGGAATCTCAAGGAATTCGATCGCGCGTTGAAGCAATGTGACGTCGTCCTGGAAGTGGTTGAATTCGAAAACCTCACCGGGCAGATTCCCGGTATGCGAGCTGAGATCTCGAAATCGGCCCAACAATAACGCGGCTGAGCAAGCCGCTGCCGCCGGCGACTCGGACTGACTCTCTTGGCTCAAGCCCCTGACTCTCGATAAGGTCAGTCCCGGCTGACAAGCGTTCGAGCCAAAGGTTTGCCGAAGGGTGGAATTCCGGTGCCACAGTTCGCGCTGATCCGACTGCCAGGATGCGCTTCACCCGCGCAGGCGGCGCGTCACCAGTTCCAAGGCATCGCGTGCCTCCGCCACTTTCAATAGACGCGCCGCGACGAAATACACTGCCGCCGCCACACCCACCGTGGCCGCCAGCGCGCCCGCACGCAGCCACAGCGGCAGCGACACGGGATCGGCGAAGAGATAACGATCCGCCATCACGCAGACCGCGGCCATCGCCGCGCCGGCGAGCAGTAGGTTTGCCATCAGCCGCAGCAGATCCGCCGTGCCGAAATCGCCTGCGAATTTCCGCATCGCCACGAACAGGATCAGGAAATTGATGCTCGCACTGATACTCGTGGTCAGCGCAAGCGACTCATGTCCCCACTTCATCACGAACACGAAGAACCAGTTGAAGCCGATGTTGGTGCCCAGTGCGAGGATGCTCACCATCATCGGCAGCCAGCGTTTCTCGATGGCATAGAACGCCGGTTGCAGCACCTTGAGCCAGGCATAACAGATCAACCCGTAGCCATAAGCGCGCAGTGCGGCCGCGGTCTGGATGCGGTCGTGCGCGTCGAAGGCCCCGCGCTCGTAGAGCACGCTCACGATCGGTCCGGCCAGCAGCGCCAGCCCGAGCGTGGACGGCAGCACGAGAAACGCCACCATGCACAGGCCCTTGTTGAGGGTGGTTTTGAATTCCTCGCTCACACCATGCACCGCCGCGCGGGAGAGCGCCGGCAGCGAAACGGTGGCCACCGCCACGCCGAAGACGCCGATTGGAAGTTGCATCAGGCGGAAGGCATAACTCAGCCAGCTCACCGCCCCCTCGCCCACGCCGTAGGCGAACATCGCGTTGATCACCACGTTCACCTGCACCACCGAGGACGCGATCACCGCCGGACCCATCAAACGCAGCACCTGCCGCACGCCGGAATCCAGCCATTTGAAATCCGCCGCGAAGCGATAGCCCGCGCGTTTCAACGAGGGAAACTGACATGTCAACTGCGCCAGTCCGCCGATCACCACGCCGATGGAGAATCCGATCAGGCTGTCCTTCCCCCAGGTCGGGTCCATCCACCAGCCGAGCGCCGCTCCGCCGATCATCGAGCCGAGGTTGAAGAAACACGACGACAGCGCCGGCATGCCGAAGATGTTGCGCGCGTTGAGCAGACCCATCACCAGCGCCGCCAGCGAAACGAGCAGGATGAACGGATACATGATCCGCACCATCGTCACCGTGAAGGCGATCTCCTCCGGATTGTAATCGCGCGGCGAAGCGCCCGAACGCGACAACGCGGTGAGCGCCTCGACAATCCACGGCGCGATCCATATTCCTAACAGAGTGATCGCGCTCATGAACACCGCGGCCAGAGTGAACATCTTGTTGGCCAGCCCCCACGCCGACTCCTCGCCTTCGGATTTCAGTTTCTTCGAAAACGTCGTCACGAAGGCTTGCGAGAGCGCGCCCTCGGCGAACAGATCGCGCAACAGGTTCGGCACCTTGAACGCCAGAAAGAAGCAGTCCATCCAGCGGCTGCCGCCGAACAAACCCGCGAACATCATTTCGCGCATCAAACCGAGCACCCGGCTCGCCATCACGGCGAGACTGACTTGTCCAGTGGCTTTGGCGGACATGGGTGCGGC
>DATISV010000281.1:0-2616 GCA_035468505.1 Luteolibacter sp.
GAGACCGAGATTCAGCTCGGGTAACTGTGCGAGGAAAATCAGGATCGCTAAGGCGTTTACGAAACCGGTCATCACCGCCTTGGACACGAAGCGCATGATATTGCCAACCTTGAGCAGACCGAAGACGATCTGGATCACGCCGGTGAGCAGCGTGGCGGCCAGCAGGTATTGCAGTCCGTGGTCCCTCACCAGATACACCCTCAGCAGCGCCATCTCGCCGGTGGCGGCTGAGATCATGCCGGGACGTCCGCCGGTGAATGCGATGACCACCGCGATGCAGAACGAGGCGTAGAGCCCCACTTTCGGATCGACGCCGGCGATGATGGAAAACGCGATCGCCTCGGGGATCAGCGCGAGCGCGACGACGATGCCCGCGAGCAGGTCGCCGCGAATGTTGGAAAACCAGGATTGGGAGAGAGAGGAGGAGGTCATGAAACGGATGGAAACGTGGAGGCAGAGCGATGGATGCTGCGGAAACAACGAAAAGCCGGCAGTCGCCACGGCGGCGGCTTGGGGCAAACGATTGGGCCGCTCGGAAAGAAACGCGGACGGGTCGCGACCCACTCAGGGGGGACCGGAAGGCAACCGAACAGCGGAATTCTCCGCGTTCGTGGCAATAAAAAGTCGGCAGGGCATCGGCAACGAGCGCGCAGACTTCGGGCGAATTCCACCCATGGCAAGGAACTTTTCCCCGAATCACGGCTCTGGAGTGGCTGCCACCCGGCAGCCATGAATCGCAGATGCGGCTTTCCAGCCATCCGGGCGGCTCGAAAGCCGCCCCTGCGAACCATGGCGGCTCCAAGCCGCCACTCCATCCGAAATCCCGCCGGGCGATGAAAGAATCGGCGCGCGGCGGCCGAAACCTCACCTGACCGCGCCGACAATCAAAACGTGACACGCGTCGTGTCCGACGGTCTCATTTGCACACGCCTCATCATGAAACGCAGAACCTTCCTCACCACCGCCACCGGAGTCGCCGCCAGCACCGTGTTTCCCCGCTTCGCCATCGGCAAACCGGGCAAGTCCGCCAACGGCAAGCTCAACATCGCCTTCATCGGCTCCGGCGGATGGATCGCGCAGCAACCGTACAAACAGGGATGCTCGGAGGAAAACCTTGTCGCGTTCTGCGATGTGGACCGCAACCTCGCCGCGGAAAACATGAAGGCGTGGCGCACCACGCAGCCGTTCTTCGACGACTTCCGCGTGATGCTCGACAAGATGCACAAGGAGATCGACGCGGTGGTGGTTTCCACTCCGGATCACACGCACTTCGCCGCCACGTTGATGGCGATGGAGCGCGGCATCCATGTATACACCCAGAAGCCGCTCACGCATGACATCTGGCAATGCCGCACATTGGTGAAGGCCAAGGAGAAATACAAGGTGGTCACCCAGATGGGCAACCAGGGCCACGCCGGCGACGGCATCCGCCAGTCGGTCGAAGCCGTGCGCGCCGGGGTGATCGGCGATGTCGCGCAGGTCTATTGCCGCAACGACGGTCCGCAGATGGGCAACGACCACTTCGCCAATCCGCTGACGATGCCGCCGCCGTCCTCGCCCGTTCCCGACGGGCTGTCGTGGGACCTGTGGCTCGGCCCTGCGGCGAAGCGCGATTTCTATGCCGACTACACGCCGAAGAAATGGCGGTCGTTCTATGACTTCGGGCTCGGCATGCTCGGCGACTTCGGCTGCCACACGCTCGACACCCCGGTGTGGGCGCTCGACCTCGATCCGCCAACGGTCGTCGAATGCCTGCATCGCGAAGAATCGCTCGATGGCGTGATCCCCACCGCCAGCCACATCCGCTTTCATTTTCCCGCCAAGGGAAACCGCGGGCCGGTCAAACTCGATTGGTTCGACGGACCGCAGGATTGGAGCAAGGTCGGCCGCATCGACGCCTTCGGCGCCGAGCACGCCGCCCACCTCGGCCGCGCCTGCTGGATGATCGGCAGCAAGGGGCTGTTAGGCTGCGGCACGCACGCCGGCGCGCCGCTCATCCTGCCCGACGACGTGCGAAGCGCCTGGAAAGCCAACCCGCCTGCGGAAACCATCCCGCGCGTCGCCGGCGGACCGTTCCGCGAGTGGCTGCGCGCCATCAAGGGCGAGGGGCCGGAACCGGGATCGAACTTCGACGTTTCCGCCAACCTCACCGAGATCATTCTGTTAGGCGTGATCGCCCAGCGCTTCAACACCCGCGTCGAGTGGGACGCCAAGGAAGGGAAAATCACCAATCACCCGGAACTCAACGCCTTCGTCAGGGAACCCGCCCGCGAGGGCTGGAACATCGGCGAGGACCTGTGGAAAAAGGCATGATCCACACATTCATCACCCTGATCATGAAAACCGCATTGTTCGCCGCATTTGTTTTCGCCGCTGTTCCTCTAACAGCCGCACCGGGCAAAGCCCCCCACAAGGCATGGACCGATCCCGAAACCGCGCTGCGCGAGGACCCGGACTTCGCCATCCAGGGGGAATACGGCAGCGCCGAAGCCGGAGTGGGCGTTCAGGTCGTGGCGCTCGGCGACGGTAAATTCGATGCCAAGGTGATGACAGGCGGACTGCCCGGAGCCGGCTGGACGCCCGGCCAACCGAGCGATGCCATGACCGGACAACGTG
>DATISV010000282.1:0-3068 GCA_035468505.1 Luteolibacter sp.
GCCACGATTTCGCCGGTGCGCTTTTTCGCTCCTGCCACGCTGTCCTTCACCGCGGCGCAGGATACCAGCGATCCGGCTACCAGACAGCCAGCAGTCATCTTGAGGGGGAGTTTCATGAGTTGTCCGCCGAAAAACCTACCATGCGGAGTCCAACTGTCCATACGCGTCTTGCGCAAAAAAAACGCCCGGGTGCGGCACCCGGGCGTTCGGTTCGAAATTTCGTGAATTCGCGCCGGGAATCAGCGCGAGTAAAGCTCGACGATGAGCTGCTCGTTGACGATCGGATCGATGTCGGAACGTTCCGGCATGCGGGTGACCGTGGCTTCGAGCTTGTCCTTGTCCACGCTGAGCCAGTCCACCGAGGGCAGCGACTGCGTGAGGTCGGTCATGCGGACGGCGAGTTGCTGCGAGGACGGCTTGGCACCGATCTTGACGATGTCGCCGGGCTTGATTTGGAAGCTCGGGATATCGACGCGGTGACCGTTCACGGAAACATGGCCGTGGTTGACGAACTGGCGCGCGGCTTGGCGGGTATTGGCGAAACCGGCCCGGTAGCAGACGTTGTCGAGGCGGGTTTCGAGCAATTGGAGCAGGATTTCACCGGTCACGCCGCGACGGCGTGCGGCTTCCTCGTAGTAACCGCGGAACTGCTTCTCGAGAATGCCGTATTGGAAACGGAGTTTTTGTTTCTCGCCGAGCGCGACGGAGTATTCGCTTTTTTTCTTGCGGCCGGCGCGGACGCCGTGCTGGCCGGGCGGGAAGTTGCGACGCTCGAGGGATTTGGAGGGGCCGAAGAGGGCGACGCCGAAACGGCGGCTGATCTTCGTGCGTGGGCCTGTGTATCGTGCCATTGTGGGATCGTGTGAAAGGTTGGTGAAATCAGACGCGGCGGGCCTTTTTCGGGCGGCAGCCGTTGTGCGGGATCGGCGTGACGTCGCGGATGGAGAGGATTTCCAAGCCGAGGCCCTGGACGTCGCGCACGGCGGACTCGCGGCCGGAGCCGGGGCCTTTCACACGCACGTCCACTTCCTTGAGGCCGTGGCCCATCGCCTGGCGGCAGGCGTCCTGCGACACGACCTGCGCGGCGTAGGCGGTGCTTTTGCGGGAGCCCTTGAAACCCATCTTACCGGCGCTCGACCAGCCGATCGAGTTGCCGTTGACGTCGGTCACGCTGACCAGCGTGTTGTTGAAAGTGGCGGTGACGTGGACAATGCCGCGGTGGACGTTCTTGGAGCCTTTCGCCTTGTGGATCTTGACTTCCTCGTCGCCGGCCAGGCCGAGTTCGGCGAAAATGTCGCGCCTCTGGTCCTTTTTCGGAGCGCTTTCTTCGGCAGCCGGTGCCTCGGGGGCGGGCTGGTTGGCGGGTGCTGGAGCTTCTTTCGGCTCAACCGCCGGAGTTTCCCCGGCGGAATGTTTGGTGGTTTCTTCGGACATGAGTGTTTCGGGAGATTATTTCTTCACGCCCACGGTCTTCTTCTTGCCCTTGCGGGTGCGGGCATTGGTGCGGGTGCGCTGGCCGCGGACCGGGAGACCGCGCTTGAGGCGGATGCCGCGGTAGCAGTTGATCGAGGTGAGGCGCTTGAGCTGGGCCTGCTTGTCACGGCGAAGATCGCCTTCGACCATGATGGCCTCGGTCTGGATCACCTGGGCGATCCGCACGAGCTGATCCTCGGACAATTGCCCGGTACGGATGTCCGGATCGATCCCGGCATGTTCGAGAATCTTGGCGGCGGTGGGCCGGCCGATGCCAAAGATGTAGGGCAGGGAAGCTTCGATGCGCTTCTCGTTGGGAATTTCGATGCCTAGGATGCGTGCCATGGTGTGCGTGTGTTGCGCGTGGCGGCAGGTGGTGCGATAACGGATATCGCCACGGTGCCCGCGGGGGCGGGTGGTTTAGCAGAGGAATGGGGGCTGGCAAGCCGGAAAATGGAAAAATTATCCGCCATTCGTCCGCTTCGCACGGGCGCGGCCACACCGTCTGGCAGGACGGTGATGCCCGGGGGTGCATGAGTCGCGACGGCTCCATATCCCTACTGGACAAAACAAGCGCCCTCCCTAGCTTCGCTCCACAATGATCATGGAAGCGACCCTTGGCGATCACGCGCAGCAGTTGCCGCCCGACGACGTGGCGGCCATCGACGAACTCGGCAGAACCTACCAGACCTTCCGGCAGGAATTGGGCAAGGTCATCATCGGTCAGGACGAGGTGATCGAGAAACTCGCCATCAGTCTTTTCGCCCGCGGCCACGCGCTGCTCATGGGGGTGCCCGGACTGGCGAAAACCCTGCTCGTTTCCTCCGTGGCGGAAACCTTCGACCTCAGTTTCAACCGCATCCAGTTCACCCCCGACCTGATGCCGGCCGATATCACCGGCACCGACATCATTCAGGAATCGGGCGTCGGCGGCAGGCGCGAATTCGAATTCATCCGCGGCCCGGTGTTTGCCAATATCGTGCTTGCCGATGAAATCAACCGCGCCCCGGCCAAGACGCAGTCCGCCATGCTGGAGGCGATGCAGGAAAACAAGGTGACCGTGCTCGGCCGCACCTACACGCTGCAGCCGCCGTTTTTCGTGCTGGCCACGCAGAACCCGATCGAACAGGAGGGCACCTACCCGCTGCCCGAGGCGCAGCTCGACCGTTTCATGTTCCTCATCGAGGTCGATTACCCTTCGGCCGACGAGGAGAAACGCATCGCGCGCGAGACCACCGGCAGCGGACGGCAGACGCTCAGCCACCTGCTCGATGGCGAAAAAGTGATGGCCTTCCAGAAACTTGTGCGTCGGGTGCCCGTGCCGGAACACCTCTACGAATATGCCGTGAACATGGTGCGCAAGACGCGCCCCGGCCAGCCCGAGTCGCCGCAGTGGATCAAGGACACCGTCGGCTGGGGAGCCGGCCCGCGTGCCGTGCAATACCTCATCCTCGGTGCCAAATCACGCGCCGCCCTGCGCGGTGCCTACATGGCCTCCATCGAGGACATCGAAGCCGTCGCACCCGCCGTGCTCACCCACCGCGTCATCACCAACTTCGCCGCCGAATCGCAGGGGATGACTTCGAAGAAGATCG
>DATISV010000283.1:0-3017 GCA_035468505.1 Luteolibacter sp.
CAGCTACCTGGACCGCGTCGGATTTTTCCCGGGCTACGTCCCGCTTGTCATGGTCACGGCCGCCACCCTGATGGGGGTCGCATTTCTGGCCACCCTCTTCACCGCCTCCCGCGGGTGGTGGCACCGCGACAGAAGGCTGCACGTCATCGTCTCGTTGGTCTTGTTCGGGATTTTCAGCACCACCATCGGCATGGGGCACCACGGGCGTTTCGTCATCGTGGACAAAGAACACAACGGTCCGACCGACTTCTGGGTAAGCGGGCGGATGACCGGGCAAATGCGCGCGCGGGCCAGGCAAATCATTGGCGCACGGGCCTCGGCAGCCGATGCCGCCGCGTTGCGCGACACCCTCCATTTCTATGCTCCGGTGGTCGATTTCCACGAGCACGGCCGCATCGGACGCGAACAGATTTCCCGGCTTCGGAACGACAACGCCACGCCGGCGGGGACGGTGCGGCACCTTCACTCGGGCGAATCGTCCCACTGGCAGCCGGAAAGCGGGGAATTCCGGGTGCTTTACACCTGCACGGAATTCCGGGACGCCATGGACGAGGCAGGTGCCGCGGTGCTAGCACTCGAACTGCTCGGCACCGTCAACCGTCATGGATTCACCAAGATTCATTCCGAAAAACTGCGTGTCACCCCGCTCTACCGTTCGCGCCCGGATGTCGCGACGCGCGCCGACGCCATCGCTTGGGCGGCGGACATCCAGCGGGCCTGCGTCGTCGCGAGTGGATCGGAGGAACGGTTGTGGGCGGAACTTTCGGACCTCTTCGCATGTCATGCCTGCCGTCCGCGGCCGGACGAGCCACCGTTTTCCGATATCTTCGCCATGCTGATGGACGAACGGCTCGCCATGCGCCCCGCCGCCGCGCGGGTGCTGGGGCCGCAGCCTGGCGGCCGCACGCGCATCGCCATCCCGCTGCACGATCCCCGCGGGGGTGGCGGCAAGGCACTGACGGTCGATCTCGCATTCTTGGACGACCTCTGGCGCGGAGTGGGATTGGATTTCTGAAAAAATTTTCACCCGCCCCTGTCACAATTTCGTGGAAAACGGGTAATAGCACTTGGTGACACCGGTTTATTCTCCTCCCCAGTCCCCCGATAGGCAGGTGGATGCCTGCCGCCATCCCCGTCGCGCCCATCTTCCCCCGGTTGCTCATCAGACCACGCGCGACGGGGGTGGTCCCAGCCGTCCCTGCATTCGGGAAATTACTATCCGCCGGAATTTCCGGCATTCGCCGCAGTGCCGCCCGGGGCCAGTGGCATGGATCGCCTTGACCCTGCTGACCTCTGCAATCTCCCGAGCCAGCGAAATCCCCCATGCTGTCGCTTACCCGCTCGCGGTCGAACACTCCGTGGCTGGGAAAGCGGCCCGGGCGCAAAAAACAACCGAAGCGATGGATGTGGTGAAATGGGTGGGCGCGCTGGGTGCGGCGATTCTTCTGGTCCGCACGTTGCGCAGGTGATGGCTGCCCGCAGGGATGGAAATCAGCCCCATGCCCGCTTCCGGTCTGGGGTTCAGCAAATCGCCAGCCTCCCCCTCACCTGAACGCCCCCAGCAGCACCGCCAGTTCCTCATCCACCATCGCCGGATCGGACAGCGTGTGGGCGATTTCATCTTTCAACAGCTCGCGGTAGCGTTTTCGCAGACGATGCACCGCCACGCGCACCGCACCTTCGTCCATCGACAACTCCGCTGCGGCCGGGGCATACTGGATCTCCCCCTTGCCCATCGTGAGAAACGGCTTCATCCGCTCGAAACGTTCCGCCTTGCCCTCCGCCGCGGCTTCCTCGCCAAGACGCGCCACCACACGCTCCAACAATGCCACCGCCCACTCGCGGTCAAAAGCCGCATCCGGCGGCACCTGACTGTGATCGGCAATCTGGAACTGTTGATCGGCATTTCCCCAATCGAGCGGGAAATGCGTGATGTGGCCGCCGCGCTTGAGCCGGCCGGCACGGTCGCGCTCGTTGGCGAGAAAGTGTTTCATCGATGCCAGCAGGAAGGCGCGGAACCGACCGTTCTCGCGTTTCAGTCCGGCGATGTCGCGACGGTCTAACAACGTTGCGAAAAACGCCTGAGTCAGATCCTCCGCATCCTCTTTCGAGAAACCATGCCGCCGCACGTAGGCATAGAGCGGAAACCAATACACCGAACACAAGGTCTCCAGAGCCTCGCCAGCCGACTCGCCCGCCGCGCGGACCATGGTCCAGCGTGTCGTCGCGAAAAATCCATCGGGTGAGGCGGGCATCAGCGTTTCAATTCATTCACGAACCCCTCCGGATCGTCCGGCGACACCACCACGGTCCGGTTTGCGAAACGCAGCACCACCGTGCGGTTCAGGTCCGTGACGAAGGCCCGGTAAAACCCGAGCGACTTGCTCCAATACCACCCGGTGACGGAAAACCCGCCGCCGTTGCCGAAAGTCCGCAGACTTCTCCTCATCGCGTTCGGCACGGAATCCACCGATTTCAATCCGGCACAATCCAGCCGCGTCGTCCAGAACAGGCGTCGGATCAAAATGGCATCTTCCGTGATGACATAGCCGCGGATCATGAACGGCAGGCAGCACAGCACGATCACCGGCAACAACCATGGTGCCAACGACGCCATGCCTTCCGGAACGTTTGGCAGAAGCATGGGCAATCCCACCACGCTCGCGATGGACAAAACCACCAGCAGACTGGAAATCACGATCAGGGCCCCGCCCCATGGCGCTTGATAGGTTTTCATGGAATCATATGATGAAATAACCGGCTGCTTTCCATGTTCCGTCCGCTTGCTTCATAAAAGTCACGATCTCGGCGGCTTTTTCCTTCGCTTCGAATGACGTTTCAAAACGCATCACGATGTACTCGCCATCTGGCGCGCCGGGCAGCGTATCGGCCTTCTCCGCTTTCACCAACTTCCGTGACTTCACCGCACCAAGCGGCTTGCGGGCTTTCGTCATGGCGTCGCTCCAAGCTTCCGCCGTGATGGATTTCCGGAAAAACTCCGCGGCATCGTTCCAGCT
>DATISV010000284.1:0-1977 GCA_035468505.1 Luteolibacter sp.
TCCGTGCGCGCCAGTGACGAAACCGCGCCCCCTCGGCAGCGGGGAAACGACCACGCGCCCGAGTCCTAACAGTTCAAAACCCGCCAGCACGCCGACCACATCGACGATCGCATCCACGCCGCCGACTTCGTGGAGATGCACTTCGTCCACCGACATGCCGTGGATGCCGCCCTCGACCTCGCAGATGCGGGTGAACACGCGCATCGCCCGCTCTTTGACGGAAGATGATACATCCGACGCCTCGACGATTTCCCGGATCTCGCGCAGGTGCCTTTCCGGCGCATGGTCATGGGCGTGGACGTCCACCTTGGTGGCTCCGAAGCCGTTCTTGGAGACTTTGGAGAAATGCAGGTGAAAATCGTCGATGTGGAGTTTCGCCAGTTCGGCTTCGAGCGTGGCGGCGGGCAGTCCGGCATCGACGAGCGCGCCGAGCAGCATGTCGCCGCTGGCACCCGCGATGCAGTCGATATAACAGGTTTTCATGAGCAATGTTGGTTTTGGAGAATACGCCGGGCGGCGAGCGCGGCGCCGAAGCCGTTGTCGATGTTGACCACCGTGAGCCCGGAGGCGCAGGAGTTAAGCATCCCGAGAAGAGCCGCGAGTCCTTCGAATGCCGCGCCGTAGCCGACGCTGGTGGGCACCGCGATCACCGGCGCGGAAACGAGGCCGCCTACCACGCTCGGCAACGCGCCCTCCATGCCGGCGACCACGATCACCACCGCGGCCTCGCGGATTTCATCGATCCTTGCGTGCAGGCGATGGATGCCGGCGACTCCGATGTCGTTGAAGCACGTCACCGGATGGCCGAGGAAGGCTAGGGTCGCGGCCGCCTCGGCGGCCACCGGCAGGTCGGAGGTGCCGGCGGTGACCACGGCCACACCTGGCCCAATGGCGGTGGGCATTTTACCGAGTGAAATCGTGCGGCTGAGTGCATCATAGGCGGCCTCCGGCAGCGCGGCGGCCACGGTCACCGCCTTGTCGGCATCGAGCCGCGTTCCAAAGGCCCGGCCGTTGGCCATGGCGAGTGCGTGCAGGTTGTCGGCCACCTGTTCCGCCGTCTTGCCCTGGCAATAGATGATTTCCGGAAATCCCTGCCGCGCCAGACGACCGGGATCCAGGGTGCTGTGGGATGGTTCAGTCATCCTTGGAAATCACTTCATTCATGCTGCCGGAGCGGAAGCCTTCGAGGTCGAGCGACACATAGGCATAGCCGGAGTTTTTCACGGCGGATACGACATGGTTTCTAATATCTAACAAACCATTGAGTTGCGAGGCGTCGATTTCGATGCGGGCGACGGATCCGTGATCGCGGACGCGGCATTGGCGAAAACCGAGCGCCTTGAGCGCGGCCTCGGCGCGGTCGATGCGCGCCAGTTTTTCGGCGGTGACCGGGGTGCCGTAGGGGATGCGCGAGGAGAGGCAGGCGGCGGCCGGCTTGTCCCAGACGTCGAGCCCGAGTTCGCGCGCCCAGTCGCGGATTTCCGCCTTGGTCATGCCGGCCTCCGCGAGCGGACTGCGCACGCCGTGCTCCGCGGCGGCGCGGCGGCCCGGGCGGTGATCGCCCACGTCGTCGGCATTGGTGCCATCCACCACCACGGCGAAGCCCTCGCGTGCGGCGAGTGCGGTGAAGACGCCGTAGGCGGTGTCCTTGCAGTGAAAACAACGGTCCGGCGCGTTGGCGGCGTATTGCGGATTGTCGATTTCGTCGGTGGGCACCTCGATGTGGCGGATGCCGGTGGCCCGCGCCGCGGCGCGGGCGTCCTCGAGTTCGCCACTGGCCAGGCTCTGCGAGACCGCGGTGGCGGCGGCCGCCTTGTCACCCAGCACCCGCGCGGCGACGGCGGCAAGCAGCACGCTGTCCACCCCGCCGGAACAGGCGACAAGCACACTGCCGCACGAGCGCAGGATTTCCTCGACGTGGTGGCGGTTACGGATGCGGGTGGCGGTCACGGACTCCATCAAAACGGAAACTCCTCC
>DATISV010000285.1:0-5041 GCA_035468505.1 Luteolibacter sp.
CCGCCGACGGACCGGACGGTCGACCTTATTACAATCCCAATCCCGGTCCCGACGGCCTCAACGCGCGCGACAAGATGATCACATTCATCGAGAACCACGACGGTCTGAACCGCTTCCGGGTCAAGGGCGTCTCCGAGCTGCGCAACCGCCTGGCCCAAGGCCTCGTGATGACACTGCCCGGCATCCCATGTCTCTACTATGGCACCGAGTTCGCCATACAGGACACGGTGGCGGAGACCCATTGGGACAGCGAGACCGGCCGCATGACCTTCTATGCGAAGGAAGGCGGACTGAAACCCGGCGAAGTCCGCAAGTCGCCGTCGTTCCGTGAGATCTCACAACTCGCGGCCTTGCGCGCCCGCATGCCCGCGCTGCGCACCGGCCGCTTCATCCCGCTGTGGGTGGACAACGGCGAGTCGCCGGACGACGACGGAGTATTCGCCTTCGGCCGCGCCAGCGAAGACGGTGAATCCATCGCCGTGGTCGTCATCAACGCCTCGTCCGAAGACCGCGTCACCGCCGCCGGAGAGTATGCGCTCACCCTGCCCGGCGACGTGAACGCCCGCGGCCGCGTGATGCGCGCGGCACTCACCATCGGTGCCGGGAAAAACCCGGAGGTTCCGGCGGTCGATGCCTCGGGCCCGCTGTGGCTTCCGGCTCCGGCATCGAGCCTGGTGGTTTACGAAGCCGTTTCGCCCGGTTCGTGAAAACGAAGTGCCGCCAGGGAATCCGCGGCAAGTCCGGACAAACTACCGTTGCTCCGATCAAGGCCTGGCGGGGTTCGCCTGCCGGACCTCCACGGCCCCTGACGGCGCGGGCAGCAAAAACCGCGGCACGCCGGTCCGCAATCCAATTTTGAAATACCTGGGCGAAATGGTCTTTGAAAAAGGGCGTTTCAGGGCCATGTTGTAACCCATGCGTCGGCGCGGAACCAGTTTGAAAGGCAAATTCATGTTCGCTTTGCTGGTCTCCGCCGCCTTGCCGTTCCTGATCGGCCTGGCCACTTTCGAAACCACCGGTTTCCGCTACTTTTTGGAACAGCGCGGCAAGTTCCATCAATCCCAGGCCGCATATCTCGCCCGTTCGCTTGCCCAGGCTTCGGATGCCCATGGCGATGTGATCGAAACCTGGCTCTTCGCCGACGCCGCGTTGCTGGAGTGGGTGAGCGCACGCGACCGCGAAACTGCCGGCATCCCGGCTTCCCAACTGGCCCGCGAAACCCGGCACATCGACGAACTCTGGCCGTCGATGCCGGATGACGATCCGCAAGTGGCTCCCGTCCTCCAGAACCCCGCGGCGAACAGCCTGCGGCGCTTCATGGAAATGCATCCCGTAGTCGTGGAAATCTTCGCCACGGATTCGCACGGCCGGCTGGTCGCCTCCAGCGGCCGGACCAGCGACTACAACCAGGCCGACGAGGAATGGTGGTGGGAAGGCTCGGCGTTGCCACCCGACGGCCGCTGGTCCGACATCCCGCGCTACGACTCCAGTTCGGGCACTTTCACCATGAATGTGGTATTGCCGCTTTACGACGACGACGAACTGGTGGGCGTGATCAAGCTACTGGCGGACGTGAGTTCGATGTTTTCAAGACTCGGCGACCGGCTCGATGAGGACGGCTTGTGGAAGATCGTCATGGCGGACGGACATGTTCTGGCAAGTTCGCGCAACGACCTCATCCCGATCGGCGAAAAATCAAAACCTGCCACGATGCGTCGGATTCTGGAAAACCATGACCACTGGTTTCTGGAACAGGACTCCAACGGCGAGGCATGGATGACCGGCGTGGCCACGCTGGTCGCGCCCGAGCCGACGCAGACCGCCTACGTATTGTTCTCCTCCCGCCGCGACGATGTGGTGGCACCATTGCAACGGCGGTTTCTTCAAATTGGCGCAATCGCCATCGCCGTGCTGACGATCTGCACGCTGGTGGGGTTCGGAGTGTTGCGCAAAAACATCCTGGTGCCGCTCGCCACACTCGCCCGTGCCTCGCGCATGATGACGGAGATCACCCGCCTGAAACTCCCCGGAAGCCAGAACGAGGAGGAAATCCACCGCCATTACTCGGAAGCCATCACCCACCTGAAACAGATCGAATCCATCAAGACGGGCGATGAAATCGAGGAACTCGCCGCGGATTTCGCGGAAATGAGCATGAGCGTGATGCGCCACCAGGAGGAACTGGAAACCCGGATCGTCGCCGGCAACATGAAGACTCACGGCGCGCCGCCGGATGACATCACTTCGCCGGCTGATAGTAGGGAGTCATGACTTCCAGCACTTTTTCCAACAGCTCCCTCTCGCCGATCATGCCGGTGTGGCGGAATGCGATTTCGCCGCCGGGCTTGATGAAGAGCGTGTGCGGCTGCGGGCCGTCCCATTCGGGGTCGAGCGCCTCGATCAGCGGATCCATTGAGGCCTCGCTGTAAAGATAGCTGTTGGTCGTGCGCCCTTCCTTTTCGAGGCCCGCCTTGAGGTGGCCGGGCAGACCGGCGTGAAACCTTTTGAGAAACGCTTCGGCTTTCGCTTTGTCCTCCGGCACGTCGGTGGAAATCGTGATCATTTCGAAGGGCCGCAGACCCATCCGCCGCGCGACTTTCACCAAACCGGGAAACTCCTCCACACAGGGCGCGCAGGTCGTGGACCAGACGTTGATGAGACGGTATTTGTTCGTCTCGTTCGCGCGCAGTTTCGCCACGCCCGCCGCGTCGATGGCCTCGATGGCAACCGGCAATGAGGCCCACTTCTCGTCGTCCTTGAGGACCTGCGCCTTCTTGGTGCGCCACTTGGTCGAGCAGCCGATGGGGCCGGTCACCTCCACCGGCACCGGATTGCCATCGAGCAGCGCGGTCACCGCGTTGCGAAGGTCGGGCGACTTCACATGTTCGTCGCCCGGGAAGCGGCTGTCGTCGATGCGGCCCTTGTAGCGCAGCTTGCGGTTTTCATCGAAGACGAAGATGTGCGGCGTGGCGAGACAGCCGTATGCCATCGCGGTGGTCTGGGTGTCGCCGTCGTAGAGATAGGGAAACGGAAATCCCTGATCGCGCGCATGGCCTTTCATTTCCTCGAAGCTGTCGCCGTATTTCGAATAGCCGAGTTCGTCGGGACGCAGCCCGTCGGGATGGTTCGGATTGATCGCCACCACGCCGAAACCGCGGTCCTTCATTTCCTGATAGAGCTTGATGAGACGCGGAAACGCGCCGTTCGAGGTCGGGCAGTGGTTCGAGGTGAACGCCACCGCCAGCACCTTTGCATTCTTGAAGTCGCCAAGCTCCATGAACTTGTCATCGATGCCAATGAGCCTGAAGTCCGGTGCCGGATCGCCGATTTTCAGTTCTTTGAACCCTTCTGGATTCTGGGCGTGAACGAAGGTCATCAGGCCGGCGGCCAATGCGAATGCGTGGACGATCTTTTTCATGATGCGCAAACAGTGGATGCGGTGCCGCCGATGGGCAACCCGGAAAAGGAATCCAATTATCGGTGCCAACTCCGCTCGATCTGCTCGAGTGAACGGCCTTTCGTTTCGGGCACGAAGCGCATCACCACCCAAACCAATACCACGCAGAACGCGGCATAGACGAAGAACGGGAATCCGTGATGAAAGCGCTCCACCAGCCAGCGGTTCTCGTCGAGCATCGGGAAGGTTTGGGAAACGATGAAGTTCGCGGTCCACAGGAAAAACGTCGCGATACCGAGCGCGCGGCCGCGCAGCTTGGTGGGGAAGATTTCCGAAAGGATCACCCAGGTCACCGGCCCCACCGAGAGCGCGAAACTGGCGATGTAGCCGAGCACGAAGAGCAGCAGCCAGCCGCCGACCGCCTGCGCCGAGGAAGCCGCGCCGATGGCGATGAGTGAAATCCCCATGCCCGCCGCGCCGGCGATCATCAAGGGCCGGCGGCCGATGCGGTCCACCGTGAGGATCGCGATCGCCGTGAACAGCAGGTTCACCGCGCCGACCACCACGGTTTGCAGCAATGCGATGTCGGTTCCGGTTCCGGCAACGGAACGGAAGATATCCGGAGCGTAGTAAAGGAACACGTTGATGCCGGTGACCTGCTGCAGCACGGCAAGCGCGATGCCCAGGATCAGCACGCCGCGCAACCCGGGCCGCAGCAGTTCGCGGAAATCGCCGCTTTCCTGACGCAGCGCGGTCTCGATCTCGGCGATCTCGCGCCCGGCATGATCCTCGCCGTCGATCCTGGCGAGGATCGCGCGCGCCTGGTCCGTGCGACCCTTGCGGCAGAGGAAACGCGGGCTTTCGGGGACGAAAAACAAGGCTGCCAGCAGCACCAGCGCGGGCACCGCCTCCGATCCGAACATCCACCGCCAGCCGGTGGTTTTCATCCACCCCTCGTCGCCCAAACCGGAGATATGATAATTGACGAAATAGACCAACAGCATGCCGAATATGATGGAAAACTGGTTGAGCGAAACCATGCGTCCGCGAAGGCGCGCGGGTGAGATCTCCGCGATATACATCGGGCTGGTCATCGATGCGATGCCCACGCCGAGACCGCCGACGATTCGATAGATGACGAACTCGGTGAAAGTCCTTGGCAGCGCGGTGCCAAGCGCTGAAACAAGGAACAACACCGCCGCCAGCAACAGTGTGATTTTGCGGCCGAACCGGTCGTTTATCGGCCCCGCCATGATGACCCCAGCCACGCAACCGACGAGAGCGCAGCCCGCGGCCCAGCCTTTCATGGTGGCGTTGAGGCCGAACCACTCGCGCAGCGGTTCGATGGCGCCACTGATCACCGCGGTGTCATATCCAAACAGCAGACCACCAAGCGTGGCCACCCCGCACGAGAGCACGAGATACGATTTGCCGTCGCTCATCGAGGCGTTCCCTTCGTATTGAACTCATGGATCGCATCAACCATCGCCACCACATTTTCCACCGGCGTGAGAGCCTGGATGTTGTGGATGGTGTTGAAAACAAAGCCGCCGCCCGGAGCGAAAACCTCACAGCGCCGCAGCACTTCCGCGCGCACCTCGTCAGGCGTGCCGAAGGGCAGGGTTTTCTGGGTGTTCACTCCCC
>DATISV010000286.1:0-6319 GCA_035468505.1 Luteolibacter sp.
ATTCGTCGGAACTCGCCGCTCTTGGAAAGAACATCGGCCGCTGGGAACTGATCGGAAGCGTCATTGTGGCGAATGCAACCGATACGGTGACGGTCACAATGACACCCGAAACGTCGCCCTTCGTTTCAATGCGGGCCTCCGGCATCATGTTCGAATACGTCTCTCCCATTCCCGAACCACATGCGGCCTTGCTTCTTGGCCTGAGTGGCCTGGCACTGCTTCAGCGCCGCCGTGTCCGCGCGTAATGTTCCGCCAGCCCCTCCGCGAGCGCGTCGGCGTATTCGCGGAAGATCGAGGGCTGCATCCTGCCGTTGATTTCGCGCAGGCCCTCGTAGTCGCCGGCCTGCATGCGGGGGAGGTCGGGGACGGAGTTCATGACGTAGGGTTCCATGAAGAGGACGGGGCAGTCGTAGAGGCGGTTGGCGAGCAGGTTGCGCGCCCACAGGTAGGGATGATGGTTGACGAGCCGCGCGTTGCGCTGTTCCGGCTGATAGATGTAGGGTGGTAAACCGGTTTTTTCCGCGAACACATCCGCCACCGTTTCGCCCACGGCGGCTTCCTCTTCATGGGTGCGGCCCAGCAGTTTTTCGAGCATCGCGAAGCGCTGGTCGGCGAGCATGACCTCGTCGTCGGTGTAGCCGCCGTTGAGTAGGATGTGGAAATGGCTTTCCGGAACCAGTTGCGGGTTGGCGGGATCGCCCCAGGCGTCGGCGTTGAAGTGGAGGCAGAGGACGAGGTCGGGTTGGATCTTTTGATTCACGACTTCGGCGCGGGCGCGGATCTCGGCGGTGCGGTAAAACAGGCGCTCGGCGAATTTGCGCAGCGAGTCGTCAGTCGCTTGTTCGTCGGAGCCGTCGCGGGCGAGGTCCATCAGCGAGTCGGGCCGTAGCGGGGTGACTGGCTCGGAGTTGTCGCGGACCAGCGAGACTTTCGCGCCGAGCGCTTCGAGCCGCGGCTGGAGCAGCTTGGCGACGAGCAGGGTCATCTCGCCCTCCATCACCGGCGGGCCGTCGCCCACCAGCAGCCAGCGCGCCTCGATCTTCGCCCACTCGCCGCCGATGTGGCCGGGGTCGATGGCGATGTGCAGTCCGTCGAGCGGGCGGCCTTCGGGTGCGGGCGCCAGATCGACCCCGCGTTTCCAGCGGCGTGGCGGCGGAGTTGCATGGTCCGGTTTCGCGAAGCGGAGGGTGAATAACTCGTCCGGCTCCGGCAGGCCGGTGCGGATGATCGCTTCGTTTTCGCCGATCCGGATATAGGCCCGCCATGCGGTGCCGGTGGTGAAGATATCATTGAGCAGCCGCTCGAAATCCTCGCGGCGGATGGTTTCCTGAAAAGCTTCGAGGCGCGACCAGTCGGGCATTTCACCAAGGATGGAAAGTGGAGACGGCGGGGCGGCGGGTGGCTTTTCCGGCGGCGGGACAGGTTGCCGCAGGTGGAGGAACAACGCCAGTGCCGCGAGGACCAGCACCATCGCCAGCGGCAGGATGTTTTTGGGAGATGATAACATTTGCGGAATAGGATTGTCGGCGGCGGAAGGATTTCGAAGCATTCGCGCAGAAATCCAGCATGTCCACCATCCGCATCTTGTTCTTGGGCGATATCGTCGGCGAGCCGGGCCGCAAGACGGTGATCGCGAATCTACCCGTCCTGAAACAGCGCGAGTCGCTCGATTTTATCATCGTGAACGGCGAAAACAGCGCCGCCGGCAAAGGCATCACGCCGAAGATCGCCATCGACCTGCTGCGCGCCGGCGCGGCCGTCATCACCACCGGCGACCACGTGTGGGACCAGAAGGAAATCGTGGACTATTTCCCCACCGAACCGCGCCTGCTGCGCCCGCTCAATTACCCCGAAGGCACGCCGGGCCAGGGCAGCGTGGTGCTGGAGACCGCCAAGGGCCGCGTGGCCGTGATGCAGGTGCAGGGGCGCTCGTTCATCCAGCCGCCGCTGGAAAACCCCTACCTCGCCGCCGTGCACGAGGCGGAGCGGCTGCGCGCGGAGGGAATCGGGCCGATCGTTGTCGATTACCACGCCGAGACCACGAGCGAGAAAATCGCGATGGGCCGCATGCTTGATGGAAAGGTTTCCGCGGTGCTCGGCACGCACACGCATGTGCAGACCGCCGATGAAGCGATCTTCCCCGGCGGCACCGGCTATCTAACAGACGCGGGAATGTGCGGGCCGGAGAATTCGATCCTCGGCCGCAACATCGATTCGGTGGTGTGGCGGTTCCGCACCGGCATGCCGACCCGTTTTCCCATCGCGAAGGGCGCGGTCCGCCTGTGCGGCGCGATCCTCGATGTGGATGTGGCCAGCGGCGCGTGCCTGGCCATCCGGCGGTTCTCGGAATTGTATCCGGAAACCGGTGCGGACGCTCCGGACAGCGGCGACGCGCCGATCAGCGACGCGCCGTGAGTAAAACTGAAGAATCGATTCAACTGCAGATGGACGCAGATTAACGCGGATATTCAAAGAGTTGGATCAAATTTCAGTTTCATCCAGAGGGTTTCAGTCTTGTTTGTGTGAAACTCTGACAATTAACGTCCATCTGCGTCCATCTGCGGTTCATTTCTGTCTCCTGAATCACCCGATTCCTGATCGCGTTCGAGTTTCTTCTTTTCCCGCGCCTCGCGGAAGAAGGTCTGGAGCAGATGCAGGCATTCGTCGCCGAGCACGCCGGAGAAAACCTCGCAGCGGTGGTTGAGCGGCGGGTTGGCATCCAACAGATTGATCCATCCGCCGGCCGCGCCGCCTTTCGGGTCGGGGCAGCCGAAGACGACGCGTTGCGGGCGGCAGTGGACGATGGCGCCGGCGCACATCGGGCACGGTTCCTTGGTCACGTAGAGCGTGCAGTTTTCCAGCCGCCAATCGCCCATGGATTCCTGCGCGGCGGTGAGGGCGAGCATTTCCGCGTGGGCGGTGGCGTCGCGCAGCGTTTCCACCTGGTTCCATGCGCGGGCGATGATGCGGCCCTCGCGCACGACCACCGCGCCCACCGGCACCTCGCCGGCGGCATAAGCCTTGCGCGCCTCGCGCAGCGCCTGCGCCATGAAGTGCGCGTCGCTGTGCAGATCGATGATCGGTTCCTCCTCGCTCACGGTTTCACGGTGACCGGCCAGCCGGGAAATTGTTCCGCGCCGGGTTTGCTGACATCGGCAAAACGCGGCCAGCACTCGAAGACGACCTCACCGGCCGCCTTGCGGAAACGGATCAGGCCATAGCCATCGGCCCATCCTTCCTTGAGACCGATCGAGGCTTTCGTGTCCTTGTCCGTCGATAGGATGCGGGCGCGGTCCGGGCGGGGATTGGCATAGGCGACCATGGTGATCCTGTTGCCGAAGCCGTCGAGATAGTCGCCAGTCCAGGGCAGCGGCGAGCCGGGCACCGGATTGGCTCCGGGTTTCTCATCTTCCGGCCACCACCAGCGGCCATAGTAAGTATTGCAAATGGCGGGCGGCACGAAGGCCCACGGACCGTCGCGGAATTCGTCGATGCCATGGTGGATCATGGTCGCGAGGTGCTGGTCGCCGCCGATGTGGACGGCACCGGCCTTGCGGATCAGTTCCAGCGCGCGGCGGCGGCCGGACTGCGGCCAGCCGTTGGAATCGAGATCGGCGTGCAGGCGGTTCTTGACGTTGCCATGCAGATGCGCGCCGCCGCAGAAGCCGGTCTGCGAAAGCACTGCTTTCATCGCCACGCCCTCGCGCATCCCGGACCAGGCGTCGAGAAACTCCTCCTGGCGTTTTCCTAACAACTCAAGACCGGGGGTGTCGATGACCTTGGGATCGTAGTTCGGATCCAGAATGTGGTCGGGGCGCGGGCCTTTCATCGGATGCCGTCCGCGCGGGCCGGTCTTGAACTTGCGGTCCTCGATGATGGCGAAATCCACGCCGCCTAACAGCAGCCGCGTGTAGTAAACGCCGATGCCCTGCTCGACCGGCGCGGGGTCGTAGGGATCGGGCAGGTGCGCGGTCTGCTGACGTTCGACCATTTTCACATATTCCGGGTGGAAGAAATAACCGCCGTCGTCGCCGGATGCGAACTCGGCCTTCTTGCCGCCCTCGCCCCACAGGTTGCCCTGGCCGATGTCGTGGTCGTCGGGGATGGTGACGCAGGGGCGCTCGCGGAAGATATCACGAAACGCGAGGCCGAACTTGAGCCAGGCAGCGGTGTGTTCCTTGTGGTCGTAGGACTGGTCGCCCGCGAAAAACACCAGGTCGGGGTCCTGATGGTTGATGTTGCGGACAAACTCCGGGCGCAGGTCGCGGTCCTTGTTCGAATTGCAGTTGAGCGCCGCGAGAACGATCTCGCCCTTGTCCTTGGGATTCCTGCGCACGAGTCCCTCGAAGCCGGCCTTTTCGCCGTGGAGCAGGCGGTAGGGAACATCCTCGGAATCGTCCCAATCGGTAATCCGGAAAGTGGCGGACCAGCCGAGGTCGTTGACATTTTCGTGGGCGATTTCCTTCCACTCGCCGTCGCGTTTCACTTCCAGCCGCACCTCGCGCGTTTCCTCCGGATAGAGCGGGTAGAGCTGTGCGCTGAGTTTCAGCACGCGGTCATGCACCGTGTAGATGCCGAAGCCGACCACCTGGTCGCGCGGCACCTTGAGGTCGATGATCGGGCTTTTTTTCCGGTTCCACCAGTCGTTCACGCAAAGCGAATCCTCGCCTTTTTCGAACGGCGCGCGGACCGGCGGTTCGCCGTGTTCCGCGGCGCACAGCGGCAGGGCGGATAGTAGCAGGGGAATGAGATATCTCATGGGTTATAATATGCATTTATTAAATTCGGACCGCTCACTTGAGTTTCACGGTGATCTCCGGCTTCACCTCGGCCTTGACTCCGTCAATGCCCTTGAGCGCTTCCATCGCGGCGGCGGGATTGTCCTGATCGACAGCGGCCAGTTTCTTGAAGTTTTCGGGTTTCTCCATCAGCTTGTTCATGTCCATTTCCATCAGGGTGATGGTGTCGCCGTCGCGGTGGGTGGCGTTGGTTTCGGCGATGCCGGAAGCGGCCACCAGCTTGTAGCTGATCTTCATGTCGGTGAACATCTGCTTCATCATCTCCATGGCCTGGGGATCGTTGAGTTCTTCGGCGGCTTCCGCCTTGTCTTCCGCGCCGGGCTTGTCGGCATCCTTGTCATGATCCGGGCGGATGGTGAGCACGCCGTCCTTGTAGATGAAGGTGATGGGTTTCTTGTCGGCCGCGTCCGGCTTGGCTGCGTCCGGCAGGCCCTGGGGCGTGGCCATCTGGCTCATCGAGTCCTCGGTGGAAACGCGCAGTTTGTTGATGTCCGCGAAACGGTAGGTGACGCGCGCGCCTTTTGCATCGCCCACCGTGACCGGCTCGATCTTCTCGAAGGTGACGCCCTCGCCGAGCTGGGCGGCGCGTTCCTTGGCCTTCTCTTCGGAAAGCATTTGCTCGACGGGATCGGGTGCCGCGGCACCCTCGCCGCCGAGTTCACCGGCGAACTGGCCCATCATGGCGAGCATCTGTCCGCTGAGCCGGGTTTCCTCGACGAGCGTGCCGGAGCCGTCCTTGTTCAGGGTGATGGTGGTTTCATGCTGGAAGCACGCGGAGAGCGCGAGCGCCGTCACGGATGCGAGGAACGCGGTGAGGATTTTTTTGAAGTTCATGATCGTTGGTGGTTTGATGTAACGCCTCCCAACATGCGCCGGGGCCATATCGCGGCAAGCCAATTCATATCGACAACAGGAACACTATCGCCTTGTCGCATGGTAATCCACGGGGAATCGTGACCGCGATGAATCCCACAACCGGACACTCGAATGTGGCGCGTCGCGACTGGCTGAAACTCGCCGGTCTCGGCGGACTGGCCACGGGCATCACCTCGTCCGCCAGTGCCGCAAAACCCGCATCGCGCCCACGCCCGGTGCGCGGGGTGGTCTTTCTGGTTTCCGACGGCATGAGCCCCGGCGTGCTGACGCTGGCCGAGGCGTTTTCACAGATCACCCGCAAGCGCGGCACCCGCTGGTGGCGGATGCTCGACGAGCGCGCCGCCGCGTGCGGGCTGATGGACACCGCTGCAGCCAACTCGCTGGTCACCGACTCCGCCGCCGCCTCCTCCGCATGGGGCGGGGGGCAGCGGGTGAACAACGGCCAGATCAACATCGACGCCGAGGGCCGCGAGATCACACCGATCGCCGCCATCCTCAAAAAAACCACCGCCGCGCGCATCGGCCTGGTCACCACCGCCACCGTCACCCACGCCACGCCCGCCGGATTCGCCGCCAACGTGGCCAAGCGCAGCGACGAGCAGTTGATCGCCCCGCAATACCTCGACCGCGTGGAGGTGATTCTC
>DATISV010000287.1:0-3696 GCA_035468505.1 Luteolibacter sp.
TAGAGGGAACCCGGGCAGAGCATGTCGGTGGCGTCCTCGTCCGGGTAGTGGCCGCGGGGGCCGAAGATCTGGGCGCGGACGACCCGGCGGGTGGTCTCGATGGCCTGCTCGGTGCGGCCGCCGAGGAACAAGGTACGAAGCGCGTAGTAGGTCTCGCGTCCCCATTCGGTGTCGCGGGTGGATTCGGCGAGGATGTCGGTTCCTTTGAGGCGGCCGGGCCAGAGTTTTTCCGAAAGCATGGCATCGAGGGTGCCGTCGAGGCGGTCCATGATGCCCATGGCCGGTGGCAGCAGGATCCAGCCGCGCAGGGTGGTGTTGCCTTCGTAGTAGCGGTAGGTGTCGAATCCCTCGACGGTGGCATGGAAGAACTTCGCGATGGCATCGCGCAGGGCGTCGGCACGTTGGTCGAACTCCGCGGCCTGCGGTTTGCCGAGCGAGCGGCCGAGGCTGGCGGCGAGCCGGTAACCGCCGTAGGCGAGCGACGAGGTGCTCAGGTTGGCGTCGCCGGTCGGGTAGCGGCCCTCCATTTCATCGGTCTTCGAGGCCACCACTCCATCGGCGCGGGTGTTCCTCTTGATGGATTCCGCGCTGAACTCGATCAACGGCCACATTTCCTCCGCCGCCTTGCGGTCGCCGAGGAACAGCAGGAATTTCGACAAGCCATAGAGCACCATCGCGTCGTCGCCGCGCCATCTCTGGACCAGCCGCAGCTCGGCATGTTCGAACGAGCCCGGGAAGGGATCAATGCCGTTTTTCCGGCAATAATCGAGCCAGATGCGATACATGTTCATCGCCGCCTCGTTGAGCTGGGCATCGCCGAAGAAGGGAAACAGCGGACTGGAGTATTCGACCGGATCGTTGGCCCACACGCCGGGCGAATAGCGCAGGCTGCCGTTGTGGGTGATGGTGCCCTTGATGGTATCGATCGGGCATTCCAGCACGTGGAGTTTCTGGAAGGCGAAAGCCATGTCGAGTTCCGGCTCCGGGGTTTCCAACCTTCCTGGTCCACGCCATGCGGCATCGGCGAGCGCCTGGCGCGCCTCTCGCTCGGCGGCCACATCCACCATGGGGTCCGCTTCGTTTTTCAAACGCGCGAAGATCTCCACATGAAACGCCAGTGATCCTCCCGGCGATACAGTGGTCGTCGCAGCACCGGGAGTCCGCCAGACGACCAAGGTGGTGTCGTCGATCTCCTTTTCCTCCCGCGAGGCTTCCGCTTCGATCTTCACCGGCTTGCCGCCCGTGTTGCGCAGCGTCCATTCCTCGATCACCAAGGGCCGGGTCATCGATGGATAGACCGTGCGCTTGGCGGTCACGCCTGCCTGTGGTGGATGGACAATATCGAGCATCCCATTGAAGCCCACTTCGGTGGGTGGCAAAGCGCGGTATGGCTCGCCGTCGATGCGGATCGCGGGAATACGGCCGGCATCCGCCGCATGCTCGACCCTTGTCTTGTCCACGCGCCCGGCCGGGATCTCGAAGAACCGGGCGAGATGGGAAAACCCATTCTCCGCGTCCACCTTGGTCTCGATCACCACCTTGCGGCCCTGCATGCATACCACCGCCGGCGGTTCGCCCGGCGCGGGACGGTGGACGATGCGGGACTTGCCATCGGGATGCCAGAATGCCTCGCGCACCGGCGCAAGGGTCTGCGCGGCGGCGGCGGACAAAATTGCTGTCAGGAAGAGCGGGGCGATCGGTTTCATGGGATATATCATGTCATGGGGTGGTCGGGTCTTGCATCAAGGCGGAGCGGCCGCCGTCGATGAGCAGGGTGTCGCCGGTGACGAATCCGCACAGCGGAGAGGCGAGGAAGGCGCAGAGGTTTCCCACTTCCTCCGGCGTGCCGATGCGGCCGACCGGGTGGCGTTCGTTCGTTAGAGTCCGCTCGGCCTCCGGATCGGGAAACGAATCGAACCAACTTTGGTTGCCCGGGGTATCGATGAATCCCGGTGCCACGCCGACGACGCGGATGGCGGGCCCCCATTCGATGGCGAGCGCGCGGACCAGGCCGGTGAGGGCGGTCTTGGCGACGTTGTAGGGGAAGCAGCCGGGAATAGTCTGGAAGGCGTGGTTGGAAGTCATCACGATGAATACGCCACTGCCGTTCTTCACCAGATGAGGCCGCGCCGCCTTGGCGAGCCGCCAGTGGGAGGCGAGGTTGAGGTTCATGCAGTCCTGCCAGTCTTCCTCGCTGGCGGCTTCGGCTCCCTTGAAATCATTGCGGCCGGCGTTGGAAACGACGATGTCGAGCCCGCCCAAGGCGGAAACCGTTTCGTCAACCAGTTTGGCGGGAACCGCGGAGTCGGACAAATCGCCTGTTAGGTAAACACCTTCCCGTCCCTCCGCGCGCAGCGATCCGAGCAGTTCCACCGCGCGCGGGTGGTCCGGCGCGACGCGGCCGGATCCGGCGACGAGGCATCCGGCGCGCGCGAGCACCCGCGCCACGGCGGCGCCGACGCCATCGCTGGCACCGGTGACCAGGGCGCGTTTTCCCGTGAGATCGATTTCAAGCGCCATGGCCGGGATTCTTTGCGGTTTCCACCAGCGCGAGCAGGTTTTCGACCGGGGTGTCGAGCTGTACGTGGTGGGTGGGTGCGAGGATCAGTCCGCCGTTCTTGCCGACCGTCCGCAACCGCTCCAGCACCTCGCGCCGCACATCGTCCACCGAGCCGAATGGCAGCGTGTGCTGCTCGTCCACCGTGCCCATGAAGCAGAGGCGGTCGCCGAATTGTTGCTTCAGCTTTGCAGGGTCCATGCAGGCGGGCTGCACGGGGTGGAGGACGTCGATGCCGATCTCGATCAGTTCCGGAATCACCGGTTCGACATAACCATCAGTGTGATAGGCGATCTTGACCGCCGGGTTGATGGACTTCAGTTCGGCGATGAGTTCCGCGAAACGCGGCTTGAGCAACGCACGCCATTGCTCTGGAGACATGATCATCGAGTGCTGCGCGCCGATGTCGTCGCCGAGCCATACCATGTCCACGCCGAGTTCGACCAGGCGGCGGCAGACGGCGGTGTGATAGCGCTGTGGGATGTCGAGGATACGCCCGACCAGTTCCGGGTCCTCGATGAGGTCCATCAGCAGGGTTTCGAATCCACGCAGCGCGACGGCAGTTTCCCAGATTGTCGTCTGACAACTGCCGGTGATCCAGTAATCGCGCCCGAACTCGCGCACCGTGCGTTCGACTGCGGTGTATAACTCCGGTCGATGCGGATCGGGAGCCTGATAGGAATCGATTGCGTCATCATCCGCGAGCGGCGGGCTGTGGAACTCGGTGTAGAAGCCGGATCCGAAGCGGGTTTGATAAGCGATGTTTTTCCAGCCGACGCTCCATTCGTCGGTGTAATGGTCGGCACCGGGGTTATAGATATCGCCGGCGTAGTAGGAATTCGCCCAACCGACCGAGGTGAGCAGCACGTCGAGGCCGAGTTCGAGTTCGAGCGCGTAATCGTTGCCGCCGCCGTGCGGGTTGTGGCGCTCGCCGGTCGCACCGAACAGGTGGGCGCGCAGCCGCTGCGCGAATTCCGGTGTGAAACTCATTTCGAGCGGCACGCGGTCGGGTTGCTGGTGGGCCAGAGCGGTTTGGACGCGTTCCTTCGGGGTCATGGCGGTCAGACGTAGAAGTTATCCCGTTCGTGCAGTCCGCGGATGCCGGGGTGTTTTTCCAGTTCCTCCTCGACGAGGTCCAC
>DATISV010000288.1:0-2495 GCA_035468505.1 Luteolibacter sp.
CACCGAATACGCCCGCGCCGTCGAGCGCGGCGAACGGCCACCCAAACCACGCATCGGCATCGGCCGCGAAGTGAACACGCTCGCCGGCGCGCTCGACTCGATGCGCGACGCGCTCGAAGGCCGCCAGTACGCCGAGCGCTACATCCGCACGCTCACCCACGAGATGAAAAGCCCGCTCGCCGCCATCCGCGGCGCGGCCGAACTGCTCGACGAGGAGATGCCCGCCGAGACCCGCAAGCGCTTCCTCGACAACATCCTCGCCGAAACCTCGCGCTCGGAACGCCTCATCAACCGCCTGCTCGAACTCTCCGCCGTCGAAAGCCGCAAGTCGCTCGACTCCGCCCGCGATGAGGACTTCCTCGAAATCGTCCGCCGCGCCATCGAACAAGCCCGCCCGCTCGCCGAAATCGCCGGCGTCGCCATTGAAACGGAGTTTCCCAGTCAGCCAGTCATCATCCGGGGCGACGCATTCATCCTGCGTGCCACCGTCACCAACCTGTTGGAAAACGCCATCGATTTCTCGCCCCGCGGCAGTGTCGTCGTCATCCGGCTTTCCGCCGACGAATCACAAGCCATACTTACCATCCGCGACCACGGCCCCGGCATTCCCGACTACGCCCGCGAACGCGTTTTCGAACGCTTCTATTCACTGCGCCACCACGACCACGGTCGCAAGGGCACGGGCCTCGGCCTCACCCTGGTCAAGGAAGCCGCCGAACTCCACGGCGGCACCATCGCCCTCGAACCCGCCCCCGGTGGCGGAACCGTGGCGCGCCTGATGTTGCCACAGGCTTGAAACGCCCGTGAGCCTGCCGCACCGTCGGGAGTATTTACCCAACCATCTCATCACCAATTGATTATGCAGTAAAAACGGATCACCGGCGTGCGCCGGACCGGCCCGCCGCGGACCGCCGGGGAAAACAGGCTTTGCAGGCGCGGATCGGGCGTTTAGAGACTTCGGAACACCCGCGAGAAACCCATGGAAGAACCCGCACGACTCCCCGGAGAGGAACAGAAACGAGAATACTGGAAATCCAATCTGCGCTGGCTCGCGGGACTGCTCGGCGTGTGGTTCGTCGTCTCCTACGGCTGCGGCATCGTGCTGGTGGACTGGCTCGACCAGTTCCGGCTGCCGGGCACCAGCATGAAGCTTGGATTCTGGTTCGCCCAACAGGGAAGCATCTACGTGTTCGTGATCCTCATCGCCATCTACTCGCAGGTCATGAACCGCCTCGACCGCGAACTTCTCCAAGGCACCTCCGTGGCCGGCGGCGAGGAGTCCTGAGCCCTTCGTTTCATTCGATTTCATTCATCTACCTTATCTTCATCTCATGGACGTCAGAATGTGGACTTATCTGTTGGTGGGCCTGACCTTCACCCTTTACATCGGCATCGCCATCTGGAGCCGGGCGGGATCGACCAAGGACTTCTACGTCGCCGGTGGCGGCGTGCCGAAAATCGCCAACGGCATGGCCACCGCGGCGGACTGGATGAGCGCGGCGTCGTTCATCTCGATGGCCGGATTGATCTCGGTGATGGGCCGCGACGGCGCGGTCTATCTGATGGGCTGGACCGGCGGCTATGTCCTGCTCGCGCTGCTGCTCGCGCCTTATCTGCGGCGCTTCGGGCGCTTCACGGTGCCGGATTTCATCGGCGACCGCTACTACTCCTCCACCGCGCGGGTGGTGGCGGTGGTGTGCGCGATTTTCGTTTCATTCACCTACGTGGCCGGCCAGATGCGCGGCGTGGGGGTGGTGTTCTCGCGGTTCCTGGAAGTGGACATCGAGTGGGGCGTGGTGATCGGGATGGTCATCGTGCTGTTCTACGCGGTGCTCGGCGGCATGAAGGGCATCACCTACACGCAGGTGGCGCAGTATTGCGTGCTGATCTTCGCCTACATGGTGCCGGCCATTTTCATCTCGCTGATGCTCACGGGAAATCCAATCCCGCAGCTCGGCATGGCGGCCGATGCCAAGGACAGCGCCGTCGGCCTGCTCGACAAGCTCGACGGCCTGACCACCGAGCTGGGTTTCGCCGCCTACAGCGAGGGCAGGAAGCCGATGATCGACGTGCTCGCCATCACCATGGCGCTGATGGTCGGCACCGCCGGCCTGCCGCACGTGATCGTGCGCTTCTATACCGTGCGCAAGGTGAGCGACGCGCGGAAGTCGGCGTTCTGGGCGCTGTTGTTCATCGCCATCCTCTACACCACCGCACCGGCGGTCTCGATTTTCGCCCGCACCAACCTGCTCGATACCGTGGCCGACAAGCCCTACGCGGAAATGCCGACATGGTTCAAACAGTGGGAGAATTCCAGCCTCATCGCCTGGGTGGACAAGAACGGCGACGGCGTGATCCGCTACGACGGCAGCGGACATGCCTTCGAACAACATCCGGAACGCAAGAAGATCGAACCGGTCTTCGACGGTGAAGCGCGCGGCGATCACACCCAGCGCCTCCTGCTCAACGAGCCTTCCGCCAACACCAACGAACTC
>DATISV010000289.1:0-3908 GCA_035468505.1 Luteolibacter sp.
ATCTCATGCAGCCCGAATCGCCCGCACATCCGGAAACCACGATGCGTGCGCGGGTTGGCAATCAGGAGTTTTTAATAATCGAATCTCCATGATATCCAATTGATCCTTTGTAATTAATTGTTGCTCAATCACTTATGAAGCCCTAACACTTCCAGAACATGAATTTCGAAGGATTGATGACATTGGGATCGATCGAGGCGATCCGGCCGGTTTTCTGGATGGTGATGGGGGTTTTCATTTTCATCTACGCATGGCGTTTGGCACAGCGCTCGGCGGGCTGGACGGCACGTCTGCTGGTGGCCGGGGCGCTGATGCTGGCCTTCGGATACACATTCGTCCTGCCGATGTATGAAGCCGGCGTGCTGGAGCGCTTTGCCGAACAGCGTCGCCACTATCACGGCAGTGCGGGCACCGCACTGGCTTGGAATGTGGTGAAAGTCACGGTGATGAATTTCGGGTGGCTGGTTTTCGGTGCCGGGATGGCATTGCACGCCGGTCTTGTCCGTCTGCCTGTCCGCAAAGCGCTACCGGGCACCGCCATACAGCCGATTCCGATGCAACAAACCCCGCGTCCCGCTCATGAACTCGCCGCTTGATCTGTTTTTCCGCCAAGGCCTGCTACTCGATCTGTTCGGTGTCTGCGGGCTGGGATTGATCGCACTGGCCGCCATCCGGCTGTCCCGCCGTCACGGCTCGTGGGGTGGCACGATGATGGCGTTCGGCGCGTTGGCGCTGATGTTTGCGCGGCTTTACTTCATCCTCGCACCGCACGTGATTACGGATGATCTGCTGCATGCCATCGGGCCGGTAGGCATCAGCCTAACCTTTGCCTTGCCGCCGCTGCTGCTCACGCTGGGACTGGCCGGCGTGGTGTGGGGCCTGTGGGGGCACGACCGCTGGTTGAAACAGGCGGCTCGTTGAAAAACCGGGCATCGCTTTCTCACGAAAGCGCCTACTTGGCGGTGAGGGCGCAGAGCACGGCTTTCTGGGCGTGGAGGCGGTTTTCAGCCTGCTGGAAGATGGTGTCGGCGTGGAGTTCGAGCACCTGCTCGCTGATTTCCTTGCCACGGTAGGCGGGCAGGCAGTGGAGGACGATGTGGTCCGGCGCGGCGGCGGCGAGCAACGCGTCGTTCACCTGGAAGCCGGCGAATTCGAGTTCCTTGTCCTTCTGGTCCTCCTGACCCATGGAGAGCCAGACGTCGGTGTTGATGACCTGGGCGTCCTGTACGGCGAGCGCCGGCTCGGCGGTGATGGTGACGTTGGGCGCGTCGAGGCTGGTGAGAAACTCCGAGGGTGGCTGGCAGTTCGGCGGCGAGGCGACGGCGAGTTCGAAGCCGAGGCGCTTGGCGGCCCACATCCACGAGCGGGTCATGTTCGAGAAGCCGTCACCAATGAAGGCGATCTTGCGGTTTTCCCAGCCGCCGAGTTTTTCGCGCACGGTGAGCAGATCGGCGAGGATCTGGCAGGGATGCTCGTCGTCGGTGAGCGCGTTGATGGTGGGAATGCCGGAGTATTCGGCGAAATCCACGACATCCTGCTGGTCGAAGGTGCGGATCACTGCGCCGTGGACCATGCGCCCGAGCACGCGGGCGGTGTCCTTGATCGGTTCGCCGCGACCGAGCTGGATCTCGTTTTTCGAGAGAAACATCGGGAAACCGCCGAGTTCGCGGATGCCCACCTCGAACGAGACGCGGGTGCGGGTGGACGACTTGGTAAAAATGAGCGCCCAGGTCTGGCCGGCGAGCTTTCCGGCATCGCGGCCACGCTGGCGTTTCAGGTATTCGGCGGAGTCCAGCAAGCTGGTGAGTTCCGCCGCGGTGAGCTGTTCGATGGAGAGCAGGTTTCGCATGATCGGGTGGTCCGCCGCTGGATGCGGCGAGGCGCGAATGTGACCGCGCCCGCCACCGGACTCAATCTCAAATCGACCGGGCGGACTGAAGTCCACGCTCCACTCAGAACGAGGCCTTCACGCCGGTGTGCCAGATCCATGCGTCGGTGTTGAAACCGGCCCCGGCATCGTCCTTGAGAATCACGTTTTCCACGCCGCTCATCAGCACCATGCGATCCTGATAGAGGTGGGCGTTCGCGCCGAGATAGAACGAGTGATATTCGTCGCCGATGAAGAACGGCGAGCTGTCGAAAAACGGATCGGCGGAAGCGCCCATGGTGGCGACGAGCGCGCCGGGGTCGTCGCTGCCCGCGTAGTGATAGCGCCCGACGATTTCGAGCCATCCCGGCACCGCCCACCAGGTCGGTGAGAGCGTGAGACCCCATGCGGTGGTGTCGCCCTTGGCGATCATGAAGTCGCCGAGAAACGAGAAGCGCTCCTGTTCGAGCGTGAAGCCGGTGGAGAACAAGTGGCGGAAAGCGGGATTGTTGGCAACGAGCTGGCCGCCGTTGGCGGAGGCGCGACCGGCAACGCTGTAGCGGGGAATACTGTTGGAGCGTCCGGCATCGAAGTTATGCAGGTAATCGAGGTGCCAGCGGGTGCGGGTGGGAGTGTCGCCTTCCATAGTGACGAGCGTGCGGCCGATGTTGAGGGCGAGGATGCCGTCGCCGCGGAGCGAGGGGATGTAGGGATCGGAATCGCTGGAGAACCAGCCGATGCCATAATCCCAGCCGTTGCGCTGGTAGTCGAAGTGAATGCCGAGCGTGGTCTGCGGGGCGATCATGTTGACCAGCATCGCACGGTCCGGATACGGTGAAAACTCGGGCTCCTGGCGGTATTCGGCGGTGAAACGCGGGCGGAACTTGCCGTAGGTGACGCCGGCGTCGGGCAGGAATTCGGTGCGCGCGCTGAGCCGTTCGATGCCGCTGTGGTTGGCGTCGCCGGCGATTTCACCGACGGCCTCGATGTCGGTGTTGCGGAACGCGCGGATGCGCGCGCCCAAACGCGCGCGGCGGGTGCGGGTGGAATCGAGATCGACGCTGGGCGCGCCATCCACATCCGCCTGACCGAATGCGGCCTGCCATTCGAAGAAGCCGGTGACGGCGACATGCTGGACCCATGGGTTGGATTCATCGTCGAAGAGGACGGCGCGCGCCCAGACGGGATCGAAGGTGCGGGTCTGCCATTCGGGCCAGACGTAGTCCGGATAGGTGACGTTTTCGGGCGTGGTGGCCGCACCGGGAAGCACCGGAGCCTGCTCGGGTGATTTGTCGGCTTCGAGGATGTCGAGGGCCTCGTTCGCGTGGGCGAGCGTGGTGACTGCGATGAGCAAAATAGGACGGATGGGATTCATGGGACTGATATCTTATAACTTATTTCCTTTCCCTGTCTTCGATGCGGTCGGCGGCGCGTTGGACACGGCTGGTGTATTGTTCGAGCGATTCGCTGCGTTTGAGTTCGAGCGCGGCGCGCAAATGGGTGAGCGCCTCCTGATAGCGGCGCTCGCGCACCAGCATCTGGCCGAGCGCGAGGTTGGCGGGGTAGGCGGCATCCTTCTCGCGGGCGGCGAGCTGGTAGTTGGTGCGGGCCTCCGCAACCAGCGCGGTGCGCTTTTCCTCGTCGGCCTCGTCGCGCGAAAGCAGGTCCTTGTGGCGCGCGGCTTCCAGCAGCACCTCGCCGTCGGCGGGGTTGAGTTCCAGCAACTTCGCAAGCAATTCGCCGGTGCGGGCGTGATCGCCCTTGGTTTGTGAAATGCGCGTCTCGGTGAGCATCAGCGCGGTGAGGTCGGCCGGTGAGATCTGGTCGCCGGTGCGGACGCGGATGCGGGCGATCATTTCCTCCGCCTTGTCGGGAAACCCGTAGTCGTTGAGGATGCGGGCGGACTTCAGGGCGCGCGGCACGTCGAGCGTGGTGGCCTTGTCCATGGCGGCGAGATAGGCGAACAGCGCGAGCTGCGGCTCGCTGCGGTCCATGTACAAGTTGCCTAACAGATTCAGGTTCGCTTCGTCGGCGATGCCCT
>DATISV010000290.1:0-3802 GCA_035468505.1 Luteolibacter sp.
GCCTCGGTGAGGCGCTCCTCGCGATCCTCTCCGTCGGCACGTTAACGCCGGAAGAGAAAACCAAACTAGAACGCGAACTCCAACGACACAAAACCATGGCTGCGAAAAAAACAGCGAAGAAAGCCGCCAAAAAGGCGCCAGCGAAGAAAGCCGCGAAAAAAGCCGCTAAGAAGACGGTGAAAAAAGCGGCCAAGAAAACCGCCAAGAAAGCGGGCAAGAAAGTGGCCAAAAGCGCCAAGAAGGTGGCCAAGAAAGCCGCCAAGAAAACGGTAGCGAAAAAGGCCGCGAAGAAAGCCGCGAAAAAGACCGCCAAGAAAGCGGCGAAGAAAACCGCCAAAAAGGCTGCCAAGAAGGCTGCGAAGAAAAAGTAAGCTTCCACAGGCAACCTGAAACCTGAAACCGGGGTGGCGCGGCCATGAGGCCGCCCGCCCCCGTTCCGGCAGGCGAAAAAACATCGGCGGGGGATCCATGGATCACCCGCCGATTTTCTTTTTCCGAAGAGCTTCAAAGCCCCATGACGATCTCGCAGCCGGGAAGTTTTTCCTCAAGCTGCAAGACACCCGCGGCGTCCACCTGGGTGCGCCACAGGTAGAGCTTCCGCAGGTTTTCCAGCGCGGCGAGTTTGAGCACCGCGGGACTGCCGATTGGTGTGCCGTAGAGATTGAGCGATTCGAGTTCGGTGAGTTTGGCGAGAGTGTCGAGCGACGCCTCGGTGACGGCGGTCTCCGAGAGGCGCAGCGATTTGAGACCGGTGGCCTTGGAGAGCAGCTTGGCTCCCTCATCGGTGAGCGAGGTGCCGGAGAGGTCCATGGAAACGATGGACGGCAGCACGGGTTCGAGTTTCGCGAGGTCCTCGTCGCCGAAGGTTCCGCGCAGTCCGGCCGCGGTGAAGGTGAGTCCGGTGGACGACTGCGATTCAAGATTGAGGGCTGCGGGGAACTCGCCGCGCAGGCGTTCGAACTCGGCCTTGAGTTCGTCGCTCATGACGGGAGCGGTCTGCTCCGCGATGTCTTCCACCACGGGAACGGCCGCCGCGTCGGTAACCATGGCGAGCGCGGCACGCACTTCATCGCTCGTGGTGAGTGAGGTCAACAGGGCATCGGAAGAAGCGCCTTGGTCGATCCACCATTTGATGAGCGTCACCTCGTGCGCGGCGAGATCCTTTTTCCCTTCGGGCGGCATGTGGAGTTCGTCCTCTTCCGGCAGTTCGATGCGATCAATCAGATTGCTGGCACCGGAGTCGCCCGGGACGATGGCGGCACCGTCGTTGCCGCCGGCAAGCAGCAGGTCGTATTCGTCCATGCGGAATTTGCCACGCTGGCGGTCGGCATTGTGGCATTGATAGCACTTCGCCTGGAGGATGGGCGCGATGACGGCCTGATAGACCGGCTGCGCCGCGAGGTCGCCGTCCGCGGGGGAAGATGAGGATTTTTCCGGCAAGCCGAGAAGTTTGCGCAGAGGTGCCGGGGCGTATTCGGTGAGGTAGGTGCTGCCGTGGGTGAGCGACGCGCCATCGTGGCTGGCCGCGGTCATCACGCCCGCGCTGCCGAGCAGCAGGCCGCGGTAAATGAACGCGCCGCGCCCGGCGGCGGCGTCCACCCAGATCTTCACCAGCCATGTGGCGAGCGCGAGGCAGGTGAAGGCGATGCCGCGGTCCATGTGGCGCTGGGCGAGTTCCGCATCGTATTCCGGCATGCTGTAATAAAGCAGGATGCCGAGCAGCGAGGCGGCCACCGCCGAACCCGCGGCGAAGCCCATCGCGGTGCGCGAGGTGTTTTTACTGAAACCGAAAGCGGCCATGCACTCGTGCACCATGACCCAGACGAAGATACCGATCGGCAGGTGGAGCACCGCCGGGTGGAAGCGGCCCGTGAATTTCGCGAGGTCGGGCAGGCCGTTTTCCGACGGCGCGCCGATGAGCGTGGGAAGCGCGCCGAGCGAGGCAATCACGGCGAGTCCGGCGAGGGTGGTCAGGATGCGGCAGGCGGTGCGGCTGCGTGGCGGTGGTGAGTCGGTCATGGAATCCGGCATGATACGTGGCGGCGGATGGGTTCTTTCCGGGCGATTGATCGCGCACAGGTGGAGATTTTCCAGCCCGTCTTGCCTCCTTGCGAAAGGAAAATTCGCGGATAGCGTAACTTTCCGCTGTTGTCCGGTATGAAGTTGCATCGATTTCACACAATCCTCCTGTCCTGTCTCGCCCTGGCGGCCTGCGATTCGCCGCAGGCGCTCGTGATTGACGGGGCCGCCGCGTCGAATGGTCCGGAAGCGGATTCCGCGGTCAAGGACCCCCTGCCCGAAACGATTTCGTTCAACGACCACGTCCAGCCGATCCTCTCGGAGTATTGCTACCATTGCCACGGCCCGGACTCCGGCACGCGCGAGCCGAAGGACGCGCCGCTGCGGCTCGACCGGGTGGAGGACGCCTTCGCGCTCCGCGAAAACGGCAAGCCGGTCATCATCAAGGGCAAGCCCGAAGAATCGCTGATGATTCATTTGATGCGGTCCGGCGACCCCGACGTGGTGATGCCGCCGCCGGCCAGCCACAAGACGATGAAACCGGAGGAAGTCGCGGTCATCGAGCGCTGGATCGAACAGGGCGCGGAATACGAGCCGCACTGGGCGTTCATGCCGGTCAAGCGCCCCGAGCCGCCCGCCGCGGGCGATGGCTGGGCCGCGAATCCGATCGACCATTTCATCGCGGCAAAACTCACCGACGCCGGCCTCGTGCCGAATCCGCCGGAGGAGCCGCGGCGGTTTTTCAGGCGACTGCATCTCGATCTAACAGGCCTGCCGCCGTCGCCGGAGGACGTCGAGGCCTTCGTGAAAAAGCACGAGGCCGATCCCGACGCCGCGGTTGCCGGGGCCGCCGACGAATTGCTCGCGTCGATGGCGAGTGCCGAGCACGTCGCGCGCTTCTGGCTGGATGCCGCGCGTTATGCCGACACCCATGGCATCCACATCGACAACTACCGCGCGATCTGGCCATACCGCGATTGGGTGGTGAAAGCGTTCCACCAGAACATGCCGTGGGACCAATTCACGCTCGAACAGATCGCCGGAGACATGCTGCCCGACCGCACGCTCGACCAGCTCGTGGCCACCGGCTTCTCGCGTTGCCTCGCCACCACCGGCGAGGGCGGGGCGATCGCCGAGGAATACGAGGCGATCTACGCGCAGGACCGCGTGGAAACCGTCTCCGCCATCTGGCTCGGGCTTACTACCAGTTGCGCGGCGTGCCACGACCACAAGTTCGATCCGGTCTCGATCGACGAGTTTTACTCGCTCACCGCGTTTTTCCGCAACACCAGCATGAGGGCGATGGACGGCAACAACGCCGAGCATCCGCCGAATGTGTTCGTGCCGCTGCCCGGGGACCGCACGCGCTGGAGCGAGTTGGAAAAAGAGATCGCCGCGCTTGATAAGCAGGCGGCCGACCGCAAGACGAATGCCCGCGGCGATTTCGAGACATGGCTCGCCAATGCCAGCGTGGCGCCCTCGCGCGAAATCGATTCGACGCTTTCGATCCACCTGCCGCTCGCCGAGGCCGAAGGGCCGATCCGCGGCAACGTGGACGGCCAGCCGCGCGAGTGGGCGACGAAACTCCCGCTCATCGACGCGCCGCTCGGCAAGGCGCCGGTCATCTCCGACGCATCCATCGACCTCGGCGATATCGGATCGTTTTCGCGCAGCGACCGCGTGAGCTACGGCGGCTTCATCCGCATCGAGGGACGGCCGAGCGGCGCGGTGGTTGCGCGCATGACGTCCGGCGATGCGCGCCGCGGATGGGACTTGTTCCTCG
>DATISV010000291.1:0-3938 GCA_035468505.1 Luteolibacter sp.
GATGGTCCGCGCTCTCCCGAAACCCCGATCGCAAGTCGCGCCATGCCGAACTCGCGGACTTGCGGAAACAATACCAGGCCATTCCCGGCACGCTCGTTCCGGTAATGATCGAGCGACCCGGCCCCGAGCCGCGCGAGACGCGCATCTTCGCCCGCGGCAACCGGTTGTCGAAGGAAGACGCCGTTTCCCCCGGCATGCCGAAATTGTTTCTCGGCGGAAAAAACCAGGAATTCGCCAGCCGCCTCGACATGGCGCGCTGGCTGGTCGGCCCGGACAATCCGCTCGCCGCCCGAGTACTCGCCAACCGTTTGTGGGCGGAACTTTTCGGCACCGGCATCGTCCGCTCGCTCGAAGACTTCGGCAGCTCCGGCGAAGCTCCAAGTAATCAGGAATTGTTGGATCATCTCGCGCTGCGTTTGCGCGATCACCACCAATGGTCGATCAAATCGATGCTGCGTGAGATCGTGCTCTCCGCCACCTACGGCCAGACGCACCGCGTGCCCGCCGGCCTCGCCGAACGCGACCCGGAAAACCGCCTGCTCGCCCGCGGTCCGCGTGTCCGTCTCAATGCAGAGATGATCCGCGACCAATCGCTCGCCGCCGCCGGGATGCTCTCGCCTAAACAATTCGGTCCGCCGGTTTTCCCGCCGCAGCCGGAGGGCGTGTGGAAGAGCGTTTACAGCGGCGCGGCATGGAAGGAATCCGAAGGCGAGGACCGCCTGCGCCGCGCGATCTATACCTATCACAAACGCACCAGCGCCCACCCCGCATTCATCGCCTTCGACGCACCCGCCCGCGATGTCTGTTCCGCCCGCCGCATCGCCAGCAACACGCCGCTGCAAGCGCTCGTCACCCTCAACGACCCCGCCCATATCGAGGCTGCGCAAGGGCTCGCCGCCCGCATGACGGAACACTCCGCCGATCCCGCCGAGCGCCTCGCCCACGGCGTCCGGCTCGTCACCCAGCGCGAGGCCGATGATGCCATGCTCACCGAACTCACCACCCTGCTCCGCGACGCCACCGCCGAATACCGTGCCGACCCCAAACTCGCCGCATCGCTCGCCCCCGACTCCAACCCGGAAACCGCCGCGCTTGTGCTCGTTGCAAACACCCTGCTCAACCTGGATGCGGCGTTGAACCGTTGAAAACCATTGTCATATCACTCATCACGGGACTCGCCTGTCTGGCAGGCGCCGCTCCGGAAAAGCGCACGGTGGATGGCGTGGTCTATCATGTGCTGCGCACACGGCCCGAGGTGGTGAGAATCGTGTGGAAAGACGATCAAGGAAACCAGATGCGGACTTTCGCCGAAGCCGCGCGCCACTTGCGGGAAAAAGGAAAGCCAGCGGTCACATTGATGAACGGCGGGATATTCGAGCCGGGCGGCATTCCATCGGGCTTGTTGGTGCAGGATGGCAAGGAATGGAGGCCGCTCAACCGCAAGGTAGGGACGGGGAATTTCTATCTGAAGCCGAACGGGGTTTTCCTGGTCGGTTCCAAAGGCGCGGCGGTGATTCGCACGGAAGACTATCCGCCACAAGGCGTCGTGGTCCGTCATGCGGTGCAATCCGGACCGCTGTTGCTCAGGCAAGGCAAGGTCCATCCCGCGTTCCGCCCGCAGTCCGCGTCACGTCTTCACCGCAACGGCGTGGGGGCCACCACCAAGGGCGAGGTCGTATTCGCGATGACCGATTTCCATTCCCCGAAGTTTCCCAACCTTCATGAATTCGCGATGCTGTTCCGCGCGCTGGGTTGCGAAGACGCCCTGTTTCTCGACGGCGACTTGAGCCAGATGAGGTCGGGCAAGGATTTGGAAAAAAACAGCAACTCGTTCGGCTCGATGATCGCGGTCGTGGCGAGCGAGTGAGCCGGTTCTCCAATCCTAAAGGGATTGCGGACCTCAGCCCGGGGTTGTGCCAACCCCGGGCTGGTTTGCTGAATCCCGTCGGGATTCCAGTCGCATGGATATCAATGACCGGTGGACATTGCACCAGCATCATCACTCCCGATGCCTGTCATACGCCTCCACGGTCCTCCCCACCACCGGATGCCGGATGATGTCGGCTTGGGTGAAGCGTTGGAACGCGATGCCTTCGACGCCTTGGAGCGCGTGCTCGGCTTCGTAGGGTCCGGAGCGGACGCCGGGGTCGGGCGAGCTTCCGGAGTGGCAGCTTGCCAGCCTTCGTCCGGATGGTATGCTTTTGGCATGAATCCGCGCCTCCAGATCGATCCCCACATCTGCCATGGAAAACCCGTGATCCGGGGCACCCGCGTGTTGGTGTCCACGATTCTCGGAGCCCTCGGCGGCGGCGACACGGTCGAGACCGTGCTCTCGGACTACCCGAACATCTCGCGGGAGGATGTCGAAGCGGCGCTTGAATTCGCCAGCCGGCTTTCGGACTACCAAGCGTCGGCATACGAGGCGGTCGCATGAAATTCTTCCTCGACGAGAACTTTCCGAAGGCGGCCACGGACATGCTCGGCGAGATGGGACATGAGGTGTTCGATCTTCGCGGGACGGGGCGCGAGGGTTCCGCGGATGGTGATATTTTTGCCGAGGCCCAGCAACAGGGTGCGGTTTTTCTTACGACTGACAGGGATTTTTTCCACACGATTCCCCACCTGCATGCGGAACATTGCGGGGTGATTGTGATCGCTTTGAGCCAGCCAAACCGGGCGGCCATCCTTGAAAAGCTCTCATGGGTGCTGAAACGGCTCAACCCGGGTGACTTCGCATGCAGAACGATCCAACTTCGGGATCGGGCATGGATTGCCATCCCGCCGCTCGAACCGGGCGATTGAATCCACACTTGGCAAATGGGAGCTCCGACTGTCGAGAGTGGTGACAACCGGTCACTCCCGATGCCTCTCATACGCCTCCACGATCCTCCCCACCACCGGATGCCGGATGATGTCCGCCTGGGAGAAGCGTTGGAACGCGATGCCCTCGACGCCTTGGAGCGCGTGTTCGGCTTCGTAGAGGCCGGAGCGGACGCCGGGTTTGAGATCGACCTGCGAACCGTCGCCGGTGACGACCATTTTCGAGTCGTCGCCGAGACGGGTGAGGGCCATGAACATTTGTTCGCGGGTCGTGTTCTGTGCCTCGTCGAGGATGACGAACGAGCGCGCGAGCGTGCGTCCGCGCATGAAGGCGAGCGGCGCGATCTCGATGGTGCCTTCCTCCAGGTAGCGTTGGCCTTCGTCGGGATCGAGCATGTCGTGGATGGCGTCGTAGAGCGGGCGCAGGTAGGGGGCGACTTTTTCGCGCATGTCGCCGGGCAGAAAACCGAGCGCCTCGCCGGCTTCCACCGCCGGGCGGGTGAGCACGATGCGTTGCATGACCCGGCGCTTGAGCATGGTGAGCGCCATCGCCATCGCGAGATAGGTTTTTCCGGTGCCCGCCGGGCCGAGGCCGAAGATCACATCGTGGTCCTCGATGGCGCGCACGTATTCCAACTGCGCAGGGGTGCGCGGGACGACCGGTTTGCGGCCGCGCGAGCCGACGAGTTTCACTTCTGTTAGATGGGTGATACCGATCTCGCCCTGGCGCGCGGCAATGTCCACGGCGAGGCGGAAATCGCGAGCCTCGATCCGGCCGCCGGCGCGTTGCGCGCTTTCGAGGTCCACGAACACCCGCCGCGCGCGCTCGATCGCCTCCGGCCCGCCGCTGAGCAGCACCCAGCCGTCGCGCGTCACGGTTTTCACGCCCAGCGCGTGTTCCAGATACGCGAGGTTCTTCGTGTCGTAGGCGAACAGGGCGTGGAGAAACTGCGGGGTGTCGAAATCCAGCTTCAATTCGGCGGGCTTGTCCTCGTTCATGCGCGCCTGCTCCATCGCCCGAATCCGCCCCGGCGGAAAGCGGAAAAACCGCCGCACAAAGAAGCGGCCCGACTGAGCATCCCACAGGACAACCCATTAACCCGGGGGCATCTCAGTCG
>DATISV010000292.1:0-6599 GCA_035468505.1 Luteolibacter sp.
GTTCCACTCCACCCATCCCGCGCGGCCGGGGTCGAGGAAGGAGCCGGTGTTGATGATGGTTCTGCCGTCGCGCCGCCAGCAGCCGCGGTGGTGGAAGTGGCCGATGATGAGGAATTACGCGTTGGGGAACCAGGTGTCGCAGAAGCGCGCGCCATAAGAGCCTTGTGTGAACCACGCGTAGAGCATCCACAGCGCGCGGTGCGGCGGGGTGACGGCGTCCCACGCTCGTTGGATGATATGTTTGCCCAACGGGTATTCCACGGAGCAGAGGTCGCGGGCGATTTCGCGGGCGACTTGGTGGCGTGGCAATGGATCGCTTTCCGCGCCGGGATACTTGGCCCAGATTTCCTCGACGCGTTCGGGGGCGGTGAGGATCTCGCGTTTCCATGGCGAACTGGCGCGAAACAGGGTGTCGCCGTGGGTGATTACGATTTTTCCTCCGGCGAGTTCGATCCAACCCGGGCCGGGCCAGCCGGGGTCGTGGTTTCCGGGCAGAAAAACCGGCTCAGCGCCTTCTTCGGCACAGAGCGCCCGCAGTTCTGTTAGCATGACTTCCGCGCGCTGGCGGAATGGTGCGGCGAGTTCCTGCCAGGTGTCGCCGTTGAAAATGACGGTGCCCGCGCCGGCGATGAGCGGGCGAAGCATGGAGACCTCGGGAATCCGCGACACCTTGTGGCCGAGATGCAGGTCGGAGAAAATGCGCACCGGTTCCTTCATGGGCGCGCATGGCGTTGTCTAACCGCTTCGAACAGGCACACGCCGGTGGCGACCGAGACGTTGAGGCACTCGACTTTCCCGGCCATCGGGATCGAGGCGAGGAAATCGCAGTTTTCCTCTGTCAGACGGCGCATGCCTTTTCCTTCCGCGCCCATCACGATGGCCAGCGGGCCGGTGAGATCGAGTTCGTAGATCGATTTCGCTTTCGCATGGTCCGAGGTGCCGACGAGCCACAGCCCGGCGGCCTTGAGTTTCTCCATGGTGCGGGCGAGGTTGGTGACTTGCGCGAACGGCACATGGTCGGCCGCGCCGACCGAGATGCGGCGGACGGTTTCGGTGAGACCCACCGCCTTGTCCTTGGGCGCGACCACCGCATGCACGCCGGCGGCATCGGCGCTGCGCAGAATGGCACCCAGGTTGTGAGGGTCCTGGATGCAATCGAGGATCAGGACGAAGGGCGTTTTTTCCGCGGCGACGATGGCCATCAGCTCATCCTCGTCGAGCGACGGCACGGATTTTTCCGGCGTCTGCACGTGGCGGTTTTCACGCGCCTGGATGCCGTGTTTCGGTCGGTCTGCGGAAAACCGCGGTTTCATGCGCGGAATGTGGAACGCCGGCGCGGGGGGAGTCGAGTTCTTTGGGGCTGCGTGCACGGATGCCTGTTTGAATTTTTTCACCGCCAAGACGCCAATACGCCAAGACGCCAAGCACGCCAAGGTAAGATAGGGAGCGTGTCGGCTGTCAGATCAAACCATGGCCCGATCATATTGTTGATTTTCATGGGTTTGAAACTTGGCGCACTTGGCGTCTTGGCGGTGAATCCAAAATTTTTGGGACCCAAGTCTGATCCCGCCTTGGCAAGCGCCGTGCGGCGGTGGAATCTGGGCGCGCGATGGGATTGGAACTGGCGGAACTGCGCGATGCCTTGCCCGAGGGTGGATTGTTCGGTGGCGGCGGCTGGCGGTGGTCGCCGGAGCCGCTACAGCTCAGCAAAGCGGAAGCGCGCCGGATCGCATCGCTCGGCCATCCGCTGGCGCGTTTCCAGCAGACTTGCGACCAGCTTTACCGCCGCAGCGCTTCGGGCAACCTGCCTGGCTGGCTCGCGGAGTTGTTGGACGAGGGCAAGCCGGAGTGGATGGCCCGTCTCCAGCGCGACCCGCGCGGGGCGGAAATTCTGCCGCGCGTGATCCGGCCGGACCTCGTTCTGACAGACGATGGCTTCGCGCTCACCGAACTCGACAGCGTGCCGGGCGGCATCGGTGTGACCGCTTGGCTTTCGCGGATCTATGCGAACGCCGGCTATGACATCCTGGGCGGCGCGGATGGCATGATCGACGGTTTCCGCTCGATGCTGCCGGACGGCGGCGCGGTGCTGGTTTCCGAGGAGGCGGGAGACTACCGCCCGGAAATGGAGTGGATCTGCCGCCAGCTCGGGGAGGCATGGCAGTGTGCCGCCGCCGAGGAATACGAGCCGGACGGCCGCGCGCTCTATCGATTTTTCGAGCTGTTCGACTGGGAATCCGTGCCGACGGTGAAAGCGATCGCCACGGCCTCGCTGGCCGGTGAGTTGAAGATCACGCCGCCGATCAAGCCGCACCTTGAAGACAAGCTGTGGCTCGCGCTGCTGTGGTCGCCGGCCTTGAAAAAAGTCTGGGAGCAATCGCTACGGGGCAGTCATTTGCAGCGATTGCACGAGCTGGTCCCCTACGGCTGGGTGCTCGATCCCACGCCGCTGCCGCCACACGCCGCGCTGCCGCGGCTCGACGCGCATTCGTGGGAGGAAGTGGCGGCGTTCAGCCAGAAGGACCGGCACCTCGTGCTCAAAGTGAGCGGTTTCCACGAAACCGCGTGGGGTTCGCGCGGCGTGTTCATCGGCCACGATATGCCGTCCGCCGAGTGGGCCGAACGCTTGAAAAACGCGCTCGATCAATCCGGCGAGCAACCGTGGATCCTGCAGGAATTCCGCGAAGGCCGACGCGTCACGCATCCTGTGTTCCGTGACGACGGCACGGTGGAAATGATGGAGGGCCGCGTGCGGCTGTGCCCGTATTATTTCACCGACGATGCGGGCAACACCTCATTCCACGGCTGCCTCGCCACCATCGTGCCGGCAGACAAAAAGAAGATCCACGGCATGAGCGACGCGGTGTTGGTGCCGTGTGTGATCGGGTGAGTGAAGTGATTCCAAGCCACCGGTCGTCGCGGCAAGTGAATGGGAAAAATTTTTCCTAGGCGATGTATATCCGAGGGCTATACTCAGTCCGTGAAAACGACATTGCAGCGCTGGGGCAACAGCCAGGGAGTACGCCTTCCTAAATCCATCGTGGAATCCCTCGGAATGACCGTTGGCTCGACGGTGATCATAGAGGTTTCCGAAGACCAATCCCGGATCACGCTCAAACCGGCGAAGGACCATCGTCCGGTCCGCGGGCGGCATCGGATCGAGGATCTGATCGCGGAGAGTTCCCCAAGGGCATTCTCCGGCGAGCACGACTGGGGCACGCCCCAAGGGAAGGAGGTGTGGTGATGCGTGGCAAGGCTCCGGCTCAGGGCGATTTTGTGACACTCTCATTCGATCCCCAGGCCGGTCACGAGCAGAAGGGCCGCCGTCCGGCTTTGGTGGTCAGTGTGACGGCGTTCAACCGGGCGACCGGTTTGGCCATCTGCTGCCCGATTACCAACACGGATCGGAAGACAGCTTTTCATGTTGCCGTGCCGGGCGAATCGGGACTGACAGGGTTCGTGATGTGTGAGCAAGTGAAGTCCGTCGATTTCCAGGCAAGATCGGCCAAACGTATCGGGACCGCGTCCAAGGAGTTTCTGGAGGAAGTGCTCGCGGTGCTTGATGCATGCATCTTTTCCGGAGCCTGACCGGTTGTTGGAATAAGGGTGATCAGCCTTCGTCGAGATATGCCGCGAGCGATTCGCGCAATGTGGTGCGCGCCCGGAACAGCAGGCTTTTCACGGCCGGGACGGAGAGTTTGAGAACAGTGGCGATTTCCTCGTAGGGCAGTTGTTCGTAGCGGCGGAGCACCACGGCCATGCGCTGGGTTTCCGGCAGGGCGGCGATGGCTTTGTCCACGGCTTCGCGGAGTTCGTTCTGGAGCAGCTCGTGGTCCGGACGGTATTCCGGGCTGTCTTCGATGACGTGGTGGGCGGTTTCCTCGCGTTCGTCGGCGGAGACTTCCTTTTTGCGGCCGCGGCGGCGGGTTTCGTTGAAGACAAGGTTGCGGGTGATGGTGTAGAGCCAGGTGGTGAACTTCGCGTCGGGCTGGTAGCGGCGGGCGTTGCGCCAGATGCGCAGAAACACCTGCTGGGCGATGTCCTCGGCGTCGTGGATGTTGCCGAGCATTTTCGCCACCGTGCCGACCACCGCGTGCTGGTGGCGCTCGACGAGCTGGCGGAACGCCTCGTGATCGCCCGCGCCGATCCGGGCCATGAGCGCGAAATCGACATCGCTCCCGTCATCGCGTTCGTCGCCGGGGGTGTGCTCCATAGTCGGAAAAATCAGTGTCGCTGTGGCCGCGGTGCCGGACATGCGTGGGAAACCCCGCGCGAATGGTGAAGTTGCGGTTCAGGTAATGTCCGCATGCGCCCAGTCTTCGATATCGGGATCGAGAAAGGTTTCCTCCAATGTCTCGCGCGCCCAGTCCTCGCGTTTGGCGAGTTCGCGCAGCATCCGCCAGGCGGTGACTTGCACGGCGGGGAGGTCGCTCCACACCGCTTCCGACAGGCACTGCCACTCGCGGCCTTTCATGCGCTCCGGGTGCTCGATCATTTCGAGGCACGGCTCGGAAACGAGGATGGTGCGGTCGATGTCCGGTTCGGCCGGCACCGGCGGGACTTCGTAGGGAAACAGTTTCACGCCGGCGGCACCGGTGATTTCGCAGCGCGATTTCGCGCGCCGTGCAAGGTCCTTGCCCATGCACTGCAAGGCCATCATCCGCAACTGGTGCAGCTCGTAGCCCTTGGCCATGTGTGCAAACTAGCAGGCCGGAGACCGAATGGAATCCGATATTTTCACGAGCAAAGCCGGGTTTTTCCGATGCTGGACAAAGCCCGCGGGGTCTGCCATCCCTCCGCGCCCATGTCCGAACTGCCGAAAGCCTATGAACCCCAGGCGGTGGAAGCCAAATGGTACGCCGCCTGGATCGACGGGAAATGCTTCGAAGCCGATCCCTCCTCCGCGAAGGATGCGTATTCGATCGTCATCCCGCCGCCGAACGTCACCGGCATCCTGCACCTCGGGCACGTGCACAACAACGCCTTGCAGGACATCCTCGCCCGCCGCGCGCGGCAGGAGGGCAGGGAGGTGCTGTGGCTGCCCGGCACCGACCACGCCGGCATTGCCACGCAGGCGAAGGTCGAGCGCGAGTTGCGCGAGAAGGAGGGGAAAACGCGCCGCGAACTCGGCCGCGAGGAGTTTCTCAAACGCGTGTGGGACTGGAAGGACCACCACGGCGGCATCATCATCCAGCAGCTCAAGCGGCTCGGATGCTCGTGCGATTGGAGCCGCGAGCGCTTCACCATGGACGAGGCTTACTCGAAGTGGGTGGGCCATGTGTTCGTCGAGCTTTTCAAGGAGGGCCTGATCTATCGCGGCAAGCGGATCGTCAACTGGTGTCCGGTATCTCTAACTGCATTGTCCGACGAGGAAGTCATCATGACTCCGCAGAAGTCGAAGTTGTATTATATGAAATACGAACTCGCCGACGCGCCGGGCGAGTTTCTGCAAATCTCCACCACCCGCCCGGAAACGCTGATGGGCGACGTGGCGGTGGCGGTGAACCAGAAGGATCGGAGGTATGCCAAATACATCGGCCGCAAGGTGAAGCGCCCGTTCCCGCACACCGAAATCCCGGTGATCGCCGACGATCATGTGGACATCGAGTTCGGCACCGGCGCGCTGAAGATCACTCCGGCCCACGACAAGGCGGACTTCGACATCGGCATGCGCCATGATTTGGAAATCATCGACGTGCTCACGCCCGACGCGCACATCCACTGCCCGGACTGCCCGGACCTTCATGGCTTGGACCGCTTCGTCGCGCGCAAGAAAGCCGCCGCGAAACTCGAAGAGATGGGCCTGCTCATCAAGGTGGAGGAATACGAAAACAATGTCGGATTCTCCGAGCGGGCGAACGTGCCGGTCGAGCCGCGCATTTCGATGCAGTGGTTCCTGAGATACCCGTGCGTGAAGGAAGCCGCCGACGCCGTGGCGAATGGCGACATCCAGTTCCGGCCCGAACGCTGGGCGAAGACCTACGCCCACTGGATGGAAAACCTCCAGGACTGGTGCATCAGCCGCCAGCTCTGGTGGGGGCATCAGATTCCGGTGTGGTATCGGAAAGACAAGTTCGCCGCCCTCAAGGAAGCGGAATCTCTTGATACGTCCCACCTGTCCCATGGCGACCTATATGTCTCATCCGAACCACCCACCGATCCCGAAAACTGGGTGCGCGACGAAGACGTGATGGACACTTGGTTTTCCTCATGGCTGTGGCCCTTCGCCACGATGAGCGACCTCGGCGAGAACAGCGCCACGCTGAAAAAATTCTATCCCACCACCGATCTCGTCACCGGGCCCGACATCATCTTCTTCTGGGTCGCGCGAATGATCATGGCCGGCTACCGCTTTGCCGACGGACTGCCGTTCAAGAACGTCTATTTCACCTCGATCATTCGCGATCTTCAGGGTCGCAAGATGAGCAAGTCGCTCGGCAATTCGCCGGACCCCATCGATCTGATGGACAAATACGGTGCCGACGCGCTGCGCTTCGGGCTGATCCGCATCGCGCCGGTCGGCAGCGACATCCGTTTCGACGAGGCGCAGATCGAGGAGGGCCGGAACTTCGCCAACAAGATCTACAACGCCTGCCGCT
>DATISV010000293.1:0-4948 GCA_035468505.1 Luteolibacter sp.
GTCAGCGCCGCGTCGGCGATCGAGCGCATCGGCCCGCCGCCGGTGTAGTACTCGGTGGAAAGCCCGATCACGATTCCTCCCACCGAGCCGCAGAGCACGCACCACCAGACGTTGAGACTCACGCCCAATCCGAGGATTACACCGGACGCGAGGACTGCGAAAATGGCCGCCGCACCGATGGTGCCGGCGCGCAGCGCCTTCGCCGGTTCGCGGGCCGAGAGTGCCTTGACCACCCCGATGCCCGCCAGCGAGCACAGCAGTCCGGTGCCCGCCAGTGCCAGCGGCAGGAACAACAATGCCGCCCGCTCGCCTGCCAGGAGTTGCCAATCCGCCAGCGTCAGCGTGGCGGCGATCGCCATCGAGGCGATCATCGCGTTGCAATACGACTCGAACAGGTCCGAGCCCATGCCCGCCACATCGCCCACGTTGTCGCCCACGTTGTCCGCGATCACGCCCGGGTTACGCGGATCGTCCTCGGGAATGCCGGATTCCACCTTGCCCACCAAGTCCGCGCCGACGTCGGCCGCCTTGGTGAAAATGCCGCCGCCCACGCGATAGAAGATCGCCACCAGCGAGGCACCCATCGCGAAGCCGTGGATGATATGGATATCATGCTCGTCGGAGCCGAAAAACACAAACAACGATCCCACGCCGAGCAATCCCATCGAGGCCACGGTGAGTCCCATGATCGAGCCGCCGAAAAACGCGGTGGTCAGCGCCGCGCCGGCACCCTCGTTGCGGGCGGCGAGCGCCGTGCGCACGTTCATGCGGGTGGCCGCCTGCATTCCGAACCAACCGGCCAGCGAGGAGGCCAGTGCGCCACAGAAAAACGCCAGCGATTCCCACGGGTCCTTCCAGTAAAGCAGGAATCCCACCAACAGCGCGAAAATGCCGATGAGCCGCAGCTCGCGGCGCATGAACACCATCGCGCCCTGGTGGATTTCCTCGGAAATCTCCGCCACCCGTCCCTCGCCGCCGGAGCGGCGGCACAGACCGCGGAAGATCAGGAAGGCAATCAACAGCCCGGCGGCGCCGAGCACGGGAACAACATATCTCAGGGTTTCCATATGAAGGGTTTTCGGTTGGATGCGCAAGCGGGCTCGCCGGAAGTTCAGTATCCCTTCACGGTGCGCGCGGAGTGCCACCAGAGGTAATGGTCGCTCGCCAGCATGTCCTCGCTCGGCAGCGGGAAATAACACATCCGCTCGCCGTCGCCGATATACAGTCCGCTGCGGATGAGATAATACAATACATCCGGCCGCAGCCCGCGGTTCACGATCTTGGTCATCCGCGCGGGATCGTCGCACACGCTCCGCAGACAGTCGCGCAAGTGGTCGATCTGGCGGTATGGCAGGCCGGACGGCTCGGCGTCGGGATCGAGTGCCAGCGGCCCCAGCTTCAGGTCGATGAACGCCAGCCGCGGCAATGAAACGAGCGCCTCGGGATCGGTGACATGGCGGCAGAAATCGCCGGGATTCAGCCGGCTCACCGCCCGCGGATAGACCGGCCCGAGTTCCTGATAGAGAAACAACCGGTCATCGCCTTCGTGCCGCCACTCGACCGGATCGACCGCCAGCGTGAAGCCCGCCGGCGTCACCAGATAGGCTTTTTTCAACGCCTCCAGCGGCACCCGCGGGATGACGTTGTAAACCGCCACGTAGATCGAGCGGTGCGGCGAGCCGTCGGCATGCGGCACACAGCGATTGAAGGCCTCCTCGATCCTGAAGGCGGAGAGGTCGGCACCGGGATCCACCTCGAAGAACACCGCCGGACTTTCGTTTTGGCGGCGGTTGCCGATGGCCAGATACATGCCGAACTTGTCCGGCGGAAGCTGCGAGAGGATCAAGGCTTCGGGAATCAGTGACAGGTATATCCAAGTTTCCATGGGTTTATGAATAATCCCATTCCATGGATGGATGACCGCGCCGCGTAAAGACCAAAATGCCGTGGCTTGCAATCGGCCGCCGGAATCATCACGCTCCGCCCATTGCCATGAGCGACAACAAAGCCCCTTGGATCACCTACCGCCCCGAACTCAAGGTGCTCGACTGCACCATCCGCGACGGCGGCCTCATCAACCAGTCGCGCTTCACCGACGAACAGGTCGGCGCGGTTTACCGGACCTGCCTGGCCGCCGGCGTGGACTACATGGAGATCGGCTACAAGAACGCCCCCGCCGCGTTTCCGCGCGACCAATACGGTCCGTGGCGGCACTGCGAGGAGGAGGACCTGCGCCGGGTGGTGGGCAATCACAGCTCCGAATCCACCGGCCTGAAACTCGCCGCGATGGCGGATGCCGGCGGCAAGAGCGACTGGAAACACCAGATTCTTCCCTGCAAGGACAGCGTGCTCGATGTGATCCGCGTCGCCTGCTACGTGCACCAGATTTCCGAAGCCGTCGAGATGCTCGAACATTGCGCCGCGCTCGGCTACGAAACCACCCTCAACATCATGGCCATCTCGGTGGTGGCCGACAACGAAATCGACCAGGCGCTGGAAATCGCCGCCAAATCGCCAGCCGGCACCATCGTGGTCGTGGACAGTTATGGCAATCTTTACCGCGAGCAGATCGACAACCTGGTGCGCAAATACACCAAGGCGGTGGAAGGCACCGGCAAGGAGATCGGCATGCACGCCCACAACAACCTGCAACTCGCCTTCGCCAACACCATCGAGGCGATCATCCTCGGAGCCAACCGCGTGGACGCCACCCTGATGGGCCTCGGCCGCGGCGCGGGAAACTGCCCGATGGAGATCCTGTTAGGTTTCCTGCGCAATCCGAAGTTCAAGCTCCGCCCGGTGATCGACTGCATCCAGCACACCATCATGCCGATGCGCCACCAGTTCGACTGGGGTCCGTCGATCCCCTACAACCTCACCGGCCAGATGAACCTCCACCCGCGCACCGCCATGGCTTGGCGGGAAGGGCAGACACCGGATGACTACCTGACGTTCCACGACCAGGTGATGACCGATATTTGAAATCGACCCGGAATTGTTGCCGACAAAAGGTGGGGTTCCACCACCGGGGGAACCGGCGAATGGAAGGTGAATGACACGACCATGGTTCGCGTTTCGTCTGCCAGTGGCTTTCCATTCTCCACCCATTCTCCGGCGCTCCCGGCGGTAGCGCCCTACCGGGCTTGCTCGCGCGGATTGTCCGGCCACGGATGCTTCGGGTAGCGGCCGGCGATTTCCTTTTTCATCTGGAAATAACCGTTCGCCCAGAAGCTCTTGAGGTCCTTGGTCATCTGCCAAGGCTTCTGGCCGGGCGTGAGGATGTGCACCAGCAGCGGGACACGGCCGTTGCAGATGGTCGGCGTCTCCCACACGCCGAAGAGATGGGAACCCCGGACTGATATATATGGATCCGCTCCATTCTGATAGGTGATCTTCGCGGATTGCCCGTTCGGCAGGTCGATGCGCTCGGGGCAATACGAATCGAGCGCCGCGCGCTGCGCCGGGCTGAGCCACTCGCGCAGCACGCGCCAGACATCGGCCTCCTTGATGTCCTTGTAGGAAACCGCACCGTGGCAGATCTGAGCGATGGCGTCCGCCTTGTCCGCGTCCGACCAGCCGGGCATTTCCAGTTCCGGCATCGACCTGCCTAACAGATCAAGACGGGCGGTCCATTGCTCCACGCGGTGATCCCAGTTCTTCAGGACGAGATCGTCTGATAGAACCTTGCCCGCGAGAATGGCGGCGGCTTGATCGAGGTTCACATTGTGATCGCTCTCCTTCGCCTCCAGCACCAGGTCGCGGAAACGGGTTTCCCGGCGCGCGACCACGCGACGGCGGGATTCGTCCCATGCCGCGCCGTCGGATTCCGTCAGATCCTCGGGAAACAGATCCGCCAGCCATGCGGGATCGATGCCGGTGGCGCGGCGCAGGTGGGTGATCACTTCGCGCGCCTCCACCTCGGTGATCTCCGCGGCGACGAAGGCGGTGGCATTCTTCGCGCAGGAATCCTCGTCGAGCTTGCCGCGGCGGTTGCCGACAAGCCGGCAGGCGAGCGTGCCTTCATTGAAACGGATCCCGAGCTGGTCGCTGAAGCTGGCGAGCATCGCGTGGCCCACGGCATCGCGGTTTTTCTGGAAATCGACCGGCTTCCACTCCCATCCGAAGCGCCGGGCGAGCGTGGCGAGGCGGTCGAAGCCCTTGGCGATTTCGCGCGCGCCGCGGGCGAGAACGCCGACCTGACCGCAGCGTTTGGGATCGAACTGCATCGCTTCCGCGGTTTCGAACGCGCGCCACTCGCCTGCGAAGTCGGAGTGGTCGTCGGGAAAAATGAAATCCTTGCGACCCACGCCGCCGCGCTTGTTGGCGAAGATCCCCTCGCCTTGCACGGCGGCGGCGCTGAATGCGGTCTCGGCCACGCAGCCGTGTTCGTGTCCGGCGAGCATCAGGCGGGAGAACCGCGGCTCCAGAGGCAGCGCCGCCATTTTCCGGCCCTCGTCTGTTAGAGAGCCGTGGGCGTCCAGCGCTCCGAGGTCGTGCAGGAGATGTTCGGCGCGTTGCAGCGCGTCTTCCTTGGGCGCGTCGAACCAGCGGAAATCGCGGATTTCGGAAACCCCCGCGGCCTTCAGCAGCAGCACGGCTTCGGAGAGATCGACGCGGTGCACTTCCGGTGCCTCGAACTCGTCGCGGCGCGCGTGATCGGCCTGGCTCCACAGCCGGAACGCGCGTCCCGGCGAGGTGCGGCCGGCGCGGCCGGCGCGCTGTTCGGCGGCCGCGCGGGAGATTTTTTTGATATGCAGCGTGTTGATCGCACGGCGCGGCTCGTAGGAGGAAATCCGTGCGAGTCCGGAATCGATCACCGTTCTAACACCCTCGATGGTCAGCGAGGTTTCGGCGACGTTGGTAGCGACGATGATCTTCGGTTTCGGCCCGGGAGTGATCGCCGCCTCCTGCGCCGCGGGTGGCAGCGCGCTGTAGAGCGGAAACACGT
>DATISV010000294.1:0-3657 GCA_035468505.1 Luteolibacter sp.
CAAGGAGTGAACCGCTGCGGCGGCGCGAACGGGGTGTCCGTCATGGTGCAGTCCGACTTGATGGTGACGATCGAGCCGGGATCGACGGCCTTCACATCGCCGGAATCGGCTTCGAAGACGGTCATGAGCGGCACGCGCTCGGAGGCGAAGGCGATGATTTCGTCGGTGACGAGCATGTGGCACGGCCGGATGCCGCGGGGGTCGCGCATGACGAACATGTCGCCGTTGCCGACGGCTCCGCAGATGGCATAGCCGCCGTCCCAGGCGGCGGCGGACTCGGCGACGATCCTCGGGATGTCGAGCGCGGCGGAAATCTGATCCGGGATCTCGGCACCGGGCACGCCCTGGTCGCGCAGCGCGCGGTAGAGGTCGGTGTGCTGTTCGTCGAGGTGGTAGCCGATTTCCTCGAGCACGGTCTGGGTGTCGGTGCCGAAGACCGGGTGCTGGCCGCGCTGGATGAGCGTTTCGTTGAGTTCGGCCGCGTTGGTCATGTTGAAATTGCCCATGACCATGAGCGTGCGGGTGGGCCAGTTGCTGCGGCGCAGATAAGGGTGGCAGGAGCCTTCGTCGAACTCGCCGGAGGTGCCGTAGCGCAGGTGGCCGACGAGGATTTCGCCGCCGAAATCGAAGTGGCGCTTCACGCTTTCCGGATCCTTCGGGTTGAGTTCTCCCTTGCGCGCCATCTTGAAGAATTTCTTGATCTCCTTGCGGAAAATCTCGGCCAGCGCGTCGCGCTCGATGCCGCGGCGGCGGTGGATGTAGGGCTGGCCGATGGGCATGTCGAGCTTCACGCAGCCGATGCCGGTGCCGTCCTGGCCGCGGTTGTGCTGCTTTTCCATCAGCAGGAAGAGCTTGTTGAGCGGCCACAGGCAGGTGCCGTAGCGGTCGTGGTAATACGCGAGCGGCTTGCGCAGCCGCACCGCCGCGATCCCGCATTCGTGTTTGAGGAAATCGCTCATGGGTGCCGGGGTGGGGGAGTCATTCGCCGCTTACTTTTACCCGGACGCCCTCCTGCGGGACCATTTTTCCGATCACGGTGCCGCCGGGTCCGGCCTTCAAGGCCGCGGGGACGTCCGCTTCGGCAACGATGGCCACCCAGCCGATGCCCATGTTGAAGGTGTGGAAACGGTCGGCGGCATCGACGTGGGCGTAGAGTTTTTCCACGCCAGGCATTTCCCAGCGCGGGATTTCCAGATCGGCCCCCATGCCGCGGAACAGGCGTTCGAGGTTTTCCGGCAGGCCGCCGCCGGTGATGTGCGCCATCGCCTTGGGGCGGACGGCGGATTGTTTCAAATCGCGGACGACATCGTGGTAAAGCCGGGTCGGCTTGAGCCAGGCGGCGAGTTCGTCGTCTCCCACCTCGCCCGGAAACTCGCGCAGCACCCGCCGCACCAGCGACCAGCCGTTGGCGTGGATGCTGTCAGAGGCGTAGCCGACGAGCACGTCGCCGACTTGCACGGTGGTGGGATCGATCAGGTCGGGTTTTTCCGCGCAGCCGATGCAGAACCCGGACAGCTCGATCACATCGGCGGGCACGATGCCGGGCATTTCCGCGGTTTCGCCGCCGGCGAGAATGCAATCGCAGGCTTCCAGATAGTCCGCCATCCCCGCGATCAGGCGGGTGATTTTTTCCTCATCGAGCGCGGCGATGCCGATGTAATCCAAGAAGAGCAGGGGATCGCCGCCAGTGGTGAGGATGTCGTTCACGCTCATCGCCACCAGGTCCTTGCCGGCGGTTTCGAGCAGGTCGTGCTCAAGCAGCAGTTCCAGTTTCGTGCCCACGCCGTCGCAGCCGGTCATGATCACCGGCTCCCGGTATTCGCTCAGATCGTAGCAGGCCGCGAACAACCCGAAGGCTCCCCAGAGCTTCCGGTTCTGCTGCGTGCGCCGCACGTGTGTTCCGATGTCACCCACCAGGGCGGCCGCTTTGCGCGTGTCCACCCCGGCCTGTTGGTAAGTCAATTTGCCCGCCATGATTCCGCGCGGCGCTTCTACATGCCACGCTCCCCGCGTAACGAGGAAAAATTCCGGGGATTTTTCCAATCGCTGACCTGATTTTGCAAGTCGTTGATTTTCCGTGATTTTGAAAAAGAATTACAGCTTCCTAAAGAATTGGGGACAATAAATTTCAAAAAATGTTCAAAAAAAGATTGCCAACCGGGCATGATTTTTTTAATCCCCAGAAAGACCAGCGCGCCAGATATTTAATTTTTCTTTACTACTAATCAAATTTTCATAGAACCCGCATCGAAATCAAAAATCGCAGCCATGAACGGAACCGTCCCATCCATTCAGCTCGACCCCGGACTTGAGATTGGCTATGCCGCGCCGATCGCCAAATTCGGTGAGCCGGTCAACCTCGCGGGAGGCACCCATTTCCTGCTCGCCCGCAACGGCCGCGGCAAGACCACCCTGCTGCGCACCCTGGCCCGCACGCTCAAGCCGGTTGCCGGCAGCTTCCGCACCGAGGGCTTCATGCAATACCTTCCGGAGGACCTGCGCTTCGACCCCGAGATCACGCCGGCGATGATTTTCCGCACGCTGATACCGAAAGCCCGCCTCGGCGAGGCGATGGAACTGGCGGAGCGCATCGAACTCGACGTGAAAAAGCCCTACGGCCGCCTCTCCACCGGCAACCGCCGCAAGACCAACCTGATCACCGCGGAATATTCCGTGAAAAGCGACCGCGGCAACATCCTGCTGCTCGACGAGCCGTTCAGCGGACTCGACGCCTTCGCCCGCCAGGCCTTCGAGGAGATCTGGCGCGCCTCCGCCGACAACGTGCTGCGGCTGGTGAGCTGCCATCCGGACTACGATTCGATGGAAATTTCCAGCGCCCTGATGATCGAAGGCGGCTCCGCCCGTCACCTCACCGGTGGCAGCCAGACCTGGAGCCAGCTGAAAACCCTTCTCAACTGAAAAGTCCGACCGACCCGCCATGAGACTGTTCCGCCTGACATTAGCCACGATTTTCCAGCGCAAGGCCTGGGCGATCTGCGTGTTCGCGGTGCTTTGCCTGCCGTTTGTGCTGCCGTGGATTTCCAGCGCCACCGAGCGGCCGATCCTGGTTCAACCCGCCCGCATCCAAGCGGCTTGGGGCACCCTGTGGATTTGCACTCTGCTATGGGGCCTGTTCAGCGCCGCCCGCGAGGGGGAAACCAACGCCCGCTCGGGGATCGGCGAGTATTTTGTGACTACCGGCGTTTCCGCCAGCCGCCAACTGTTCGAAATCTGGCTGGCGGTGTTCTCCTTCATCGCGCCGTTGGCCGTGCTCACCGCGTTGATCTGCCAGTTTGCCGCCGCGCCGGCCGATCCGGTGGAGCGCTCGATGTGGTGGATGCTCAATCTCCAATACGTGGTGCTGTTCCTGATGGTGATCGCGCCGCTGCTCGCGTTGTCCACGGCCATCGCCTCGCGCTTCGGCGGCATCGCCGGGTTTGCGGTCACCCTGTTCCTGACCCTCTACGGCCTCTACGGGGTCGGCTACCTGGACAACATGCTCAAGCTGGAGGAAAACCCGATTCTGCAAGCGCTCTGGGCCTTCTCGCCGCAATACCGCTTCGCCGACCTCACCCAGCGCCTGTATTTCAAATACGGTGCCCTGCCCGCCGACTCCTTCGGCCTGATGGTCCTCTACTTCGCCGGCATCCTGGCCGT
>DATISV010000295.1:0-5554 GCA_035468505.1 Luteolibacter sp.
CATGGTTCGCTACCGCGCCAACGTCGCCGCCCTGATGGTGAATCCGGCGGGCGGGCTGTTGATTTGCGAACGCGCGACGATTCCCGGCGCGTGGCAGTTTCCGCAAGGCGGAGTGGATCCGGGGGAAAGTCCGGAGCAAGCCTTGTTCCGCGAAGTGCGTGAGGAAATCGGGCTGCTGCCGCAACATTACGAAATCATCGACCGACGCGAGGGCTATCGTTACCTCTACCCGCAGGGTGCGCGCGGCAAGAAACTCCGCAAGCACGGCAGCCACGGCCAGGAGCAGACGTATTTCCTGTGCCGGCTGAAGCCCGGCGCGCCACAGGTGAACGTGGACCAGAAGTCGCGCGAGTTCCGCGCCTACCGCTGGATTCCACCGGTGGAGTTCGATCTCGACTGGCTGCCGGAGTTCAAGCGCGACGTGTACCGCGAGGTCATGCGGGATTTTTTCCGGGTGGCTTTGTGAGTCCGCCGGGATCGCTTCCAAGTCCGGTGAGCAGGGCGAGCACTCGCAGCGCGAAATCGAAACGTCCGCTCCACGGACGCGCCGGCCGGACGATCTTCCAGCCGTTCTTTTCCGCCATCGCGGCGAGCACCGGCGAGGGATTCACCACCGTGGCGGATAAGCAAAGCCCGAGCATCGGCAGGTCGGCGCAACTGTCGGTGTAGCCGTGGCAGGCAAGCAAGTGGCCGCTTTCATCAAACCACGATGAAGGTAGTAGTTCGCGCAAGCGTTCGACCTTCGCGAGCCCCTTGTGGTTTTTCAGGCGGGGAAACAGCCCGCGGTTTTCCACCACCGTGCCGAGCGTGAGATCGAAGCCGAGGTTATGGCCGATGTGTCGGACATAAAACTCCGGGCTGGCCGAGGCTAGAATGGTGAAATGCCCGGCGGCGCGGTGCTTTTCCAGTTCGCCGTGCAATTCCTGATAGACCGACGGCATCACCGACTGCGCGAAATCCACGGCATGCGCATCCAGTTTTTCCGGACTCATGCGCCACAGGAAACTGAGGAACACCCGCTTCATCCGGCCCGAGCCGAGCAGACCCGCGAATGGCAGAAAAATCAGGAACAGCGGCAGGAACACGCCGCGCCATGGTTCGCGCCGCAACACATGATGCCGGAACAACAACTGGCAGTCCCACGGCAGTAGCGTGCCGTCGAGATCGAACAAGGCGATGCCCGTCGGCGGGGTGGCGGGAAGTTTCTCGGACATGCGGCGGGGGCAGGATGCACAAGGACGGGCGTGGAGTCAGGGATTTTGATGACGAAGGCGCACCGGTGACGGTGCGGACCCGTGGATGGAAGCAAATCGGCTTTCCCAGCCGGCACCGGCCAGACTAGCCTCGCCGCACCATGTCCGCTGATTCATTACGCGCCGCCGTCCGCGATGTCGTCGATTTTCCGAAACCCGGCATCGTCTTCAAGGACATCACGCCGATCCTCGCCGATGGCGCGCTGTTCCGCGAATCGATCACGCTGCTGTGCGAAACCGCCGGCGGCGCGAAAATCGACAAGGTCGTCGGCATCGACGCCCGCGGCTTCATCTTCGCCGCCGCCGTGGCCGATCGCCTCGGTGTGGGCTTCGTGCCGGTCAGGAAAATGGGCAAACTGCCGTGGGAAACCCGCCAGACGGCCTATGCCCTGGAATATGGCGAGGCCATCATCGAGCTGCATTCGGACGCCGTGAAGCCCGGCGAATCCGTGCTGGTGGTGGACGACCTGCTGGCCACCGGCGGCACCGCAGCCGCGGCGCTGGAACTGTTAGGCGGTCTCGGCGCGAACGTGCTCGGCGTTTCCGTGCTCATCGAACTCTCATTTCTCAACGGCCGCGCGAAGCTCGCGCCGCATCCGGTCCACACCATCATCACCTACTGACACCATGTCCTGGCAAACCTATCATCAATCGCTCCTCCGCCATCCGCATCTCGGCTTCACCCTCGATCTCTCGCTGATGGATATCGGCGCGGAGTTTTATGACCGGATGGAATCGAGGATTCAAAAAGCGTTTTCGGACATCGCGGCGCTGGAGGCCGGTGCCATCGCCAATCCAGACGAAGGCCGCATGGTCGGCCACTATTGGCTGCGCAATCCGGATCTCGCGCCGACGCAGGAGTTGAAACAGGCCATCACCGGTCCGCTCGCGGACCTCCAGGCCTTCGCCGCCCAGGTGCATTCCGGCGAAGTGAAAGCTCCTAACGGAAAATTCCAACAAATCCTGCTCATCGGCATCGGCGGCTCGGCGCTCGGGCCTCAACTCGTCGCAGAAGCCATCGGCCAAGATGCGAAACTTCCCATCCATTTCTTCGACAACACCGACCCCGCCGGCATGGACGCGGTGATCGCGAAGCTCCAGCCGCTCGGGCTCGACCGCACGCTGGCGCTCGTCATTTCCAAATCCGGCGGCACGCCGGAAACGCGCAACGGCATGCTCGAAGCGATGGCCGCATGGGAAAACGCCGGACTCGATTTCGGCAAACACGCCGTCGCCGTCACCGGCGTGGGCTCCAAGCTCGATCAATTCGCCACGGAGCGGAAATTCATCGCCCGTTTCCCGATGGAAGACTGGGTCGGCGGCCGCACCTCGGTCATGTCCACCGTCGGACTCGTGCCCGCGGCGCTACAAGGCATCGACATCGATCCATTGTTGGAAGGTGCCGCCGCGATGGATGCGGAAACGCGCAAGCCGGACGTGAAAACCAACGCCGCTATGCAACTCGCGCTCGCCTGGCACCACGCCACCAAGGGCCGCGGCGAGAAGGACATGGTCGTGCTGCCCTACAAGGATTCGCTGGTGCTGTTTTCCAAATACCTCCAGCAACTTGTGATGGAGTCGCTGGGCAAGGAACTGGATCTCGACGGCAACACCGTCCACCAAGGCATCGCCGTCTATGGCAACAAGGGCTCCACCGACCAGCACGCCTACATCCAACAACTCCGCGACGGCGTGGACAACTTCTTCGCCACCTTCATCGAAGTGCGCAAGGGCCGCGATGGCGCGAACCTCGAAGTCGAACCCGGCATCAGCTCCGCCGACTACCTGCAAGGCTTCCTCCGCGGCACCCGCAAGGCGTTGCACGCCGCGGGCCGCAAGTCGCTCACCATCTCCATCCCGGAAGTCACGCCCTTCACCCTCGGCCTGCTCATCGCCCTCTTCGAACGCGCGGTTTCCTTCTACGCCTCATTGGTGAACATCAACGCCTACCACCAACCCGGCGTCGAAGCCGGCAAGAAAGCGGCGGGCGTGTTCCTCGAACTGCTGAAAACCGTCAGAAAAAATCTAACAACCACTCCGCAAACCGCCGAACAAATCGCCGCCGCCTGCAATGCCGATCCGGAGGACGTCTATCACTGCCTCACCCACCTCGCCGCGAATGGTGGGGCGGAAGTGAAACCAGGCGAAACTCCGGCGGGAGATACATTTTCCGGGTAGCCCGCGATAGAAGTGTTTTTGATTCGGCGCTTCTTGCTTGCGACGTTGCGATTCATTTTCCGGTATCCACCACCGATCCAATTATTCCGTTCCGCTGTAAATGCGATTTTTACGCATACTGTTCGTTCTGGTGGCCTGCGCCCTGAGTGCATGCCATCGAGTGGTCGATGAGAGTAATGTTCGGCGTGCTCAGTTCGAAGCAGAAGGCTGGGAATATTTCGAGACGTTTGGAAAACCTGTTGAAGGCGCTGTGTTTGCGATGTCATCGAGCAGTCAGACTGCAAACGAAATCAAGGCATTCAGCAATGATGGAAGGGTCATACAATCGAAAGCCTACTTTCAGGATAAATTCCTATTCTTGGTAGCAGCATTTCAGGACCCGCAAAGCAGCAGGAGCTTTAGCCTCGTCTTCCGGCGTCCCAAGGCCGAATCGAGTCCCCGGGAATGATTAGCTTCCGGATCCAAGGCCCTCATCATCCCGGAGGGATGCAAGACATTAGCCGGGGGCATCGCCCCCGGAGTCCGGAGATTTCCACATTGCGCCCCGGAAGGGGCGCGAGAAACTCGCCCCATGCCCTCGAGCCACCTATGCCTGAACATTCATCTGGTTTTCGGCACCAAAAACCGTGAACCGATGATTTCATCGGCTTGGATGGGAAATCTCCACGCCTATCTCGGTGGAACGGTGCGGGGATTAGGTGGCGTGGCATTGGAGATCGGCGGCACCGCCGATCACGTCCACATTCTGATGGGAATCAAGGCAACCCATTGCCTTGCCGACATGGTCCGGGAAATCAAAAGCGAATCGTCGCGCTGGGTGCATGGGCTGGAGAGCGGGCAGGATTTCGCGTGGCAGGAGGGATATGGGGCATTCACCGTCAGCCCTTCGCATTGTGATGCGGTCAGGGCCTATATCCAGAATCAAGCGGAGCATCATCGGGTCAGAACCTTTCGGGAGGAATACCTCGATTTTCTGAAACGTGCCGGCGTCGAATTTGATGAACGATACGTGGATTGAGGAACATCCCTCCCGCCCCTGCCGGGGCGGAATAAGATTATCTGACAAATCCGGGGGTTGCGCCCCCGGCTAATTTTTTCCGTCCCTCCGGGACGGTGTTTCGCAACAATCCTATGGAGATTGGTCGAATCGCTTGTGGAACAACCACCGGGAGCGAATCCCACCCTCACGCTCCCGCGTTCCACCACTCGGGCTGGTTGCCCGGTTTCCATTTGATGCTGCATCCGCTGCTCGGGTATTGGCGCGGCATCGGTTCCTCGCCGGAGGCCAGCCGGCGCACGGCTTCGCGCAGGTCGCCGCCGTGGACCGGGCGGTCGCTGCGCGGGCGGGTGTCGTCGAACTGCCCGGCATAGACGAGTTTGCCGGCGGCATCGAACAGGAAGAAGTCCGGCGTGCAGGCGGCGCCATAGGCGAGCGCGACCTCCTGCGATGCGTCGATCAGATAGGGAAAATCCCAGCCGTGCTCGTCGGCGAAGGCCGGCATGTGCGCGGGTGCATCCTGGGGGTATTTCTCCGTGTCGTTGGAATTGATCACCACGGTGCCCACGCCTTGGTCCGCGATTTCGCGGGCGAGATCGCCCAGCGCCTCGGCGAGATGGATCACGAACGGGCAGTGGTTGCAGGCGAAGACGACCAGCAGCCCGGCCGACCCGGCGCAATCGGCGCGGGTGAATTCCTGTCCGGTGGCATCCGGCAGTGTGAAATCCGGCGCGTCATCACCCAGATGCAGGCGGAAGGTCGAGAGCACTTCGGGCATGCGCGGAAAGTAGCACGGATGCCACGCGGTCAAAACGCTTTTCCACCTTGGACACCACCGCTCCCCCGCCCCATGCTCGCCGTGCCGTGATCGATTCCCTCACGCCCGACGAACTGCGGCGCTACGCCCGCCATTTGCTCATCCCCGCCATCGGCGAGGCGGGACAACTGCGTTTGAAAAACTCTTCCATCCTGCTCGTCGGCTGCGGCGCGCTCGGTTCGCCCGCCGCGATGTATCTCGCCGCCGCCGGTGTCGGACGGCTCGGTTTGGTGGATGCCGACACGGTGGACGCCTCGAACCTCCAGCGCCAAATTCTCCAAGGCGAATCGTGGGTCGGAAAACCCAAAC
>DATISV010000296.1:0-6175 GCA_035468505.1 Luteolibacter sp.
CTCGCGCAGGCCGTCGCGCTCCTGAGGGACTGAGATGCTCAAGACCCGCATCATCCCCTGCCTCGACGTGGCCGACGGGCGCGTGGTCAAGGGCGTGAACTTCGTGGACCTGATCGATGCCGGCGATCCGGTGGAATGCGCGCTGGCCTACAACGCGCAGGAGGCGGACGAACTGGTGTTTCTCGACATCACCGCCTCGTCCGACAACCGCGCGACGATGGTGGACGTGGTCCGCCGCACCGCCGAGCATTGTTTCATCCCACTGACCGTGGGCGGCGGCATCCGGAGTGTGGAAAACATGCGCGAAATGCTGCTCGCCGGTGCCGACAAGGTGGGCATCAACACTTCCGCGGTGAAGGACCCGTCGCTGGTGGACGCGGGCGCGAAGGCCTTCGGCAGCCAGTGCATCGTGGTCGCCATCGATGCGAAACGCGAAGGCCCCGGAAAATGGGGCGTTTACACCCACGGCGGCCGCACGCCGGTGGGGCTCGACGCCGTCGAATGGGCGCGCGAGGTCTGGAACCGCGGGGCCGGCGAAATCCTGCTCACCAGCATGGACGCCGACGGCACCCAGGCCGGTTACGACATCGAACTGACCGCCGCCGTTTCCACCGCCGTGGGCATCCCGGTGATCGCAAGCGGCGGCGCGGGCAACCTCGATCACATGGTGGACGTGCTCGACCGCGGCAAGGCGGACGCCGTGCTCGCCGCCAGCATTTTCCACTTCGGAAAACACACCGTCGGCGAGGCCAAACGTCATTTCGCCGCCCGCGGCATCCCGGTGCGCCCGCCGTTCCGGAAAAACTGAGCGGATATCCCCCACGTGCCGTGCGCTCAGTGGATTCCGGCTTGACCTGCGGGGGGGCAATGAGGAACGTGGCCCGCATTTCCCAGCGGATTTGAACGACTCTGCCGCCACGTCACGTTTTCCAAACCGGCGCGGGCCGGGCGCTCAGGCACCGGGAAAGCTCCGCCGCTTTCATCACCACTCTCTCATTTCCAACCATTTCCATGTTCAAAAGGCTTTTTGGCAATCTTTTCTCCAATGACATCGGCATCGACCTCGGCACCGCGAACACCCTGATCAACGTCAAGGACCACGGCATCGTCCTGCGCGAGCCGTCGGTGGTCGCGGTCAAGGCCGGCACCAACGAGGTGCTCGCCGTCGGCGACGATGCGAAACGCATGCTCGGCCGCACGCCGGGCAATATCGTGGCGATCCGCCCGCTCAAGGACGGGGTGATCGCCGACTTCGAAGTCACCGAGGCGATGCTGCGCCACTTCATCAAAAAGGTGAACAAGGGTCGCCGCTCCAACCCCCGCGTGCTCATCGCCATCCCGTCGGGCATCACCGAGGTCGAACGCCGCGCCGTCCGCGAGTCCGCCGAGCAGGCCGGGGCGCGAGAGGTCTATCTGATAGAAGAACCGATGGCCGCCGCGATCGGCGTGGGCCTGCCGGTACAGGACGCCTCGGGCAACATGGTCGTCGATATCGGCGGCGGCACCACCGAAGTGGCGCTCATCTCGCTCTCCGGCATCGTCTATGCCCGCAGTGTGCGCACCGCCGGCGACGAACTCGACGAGGCCATCTCGCAATACATGAAGCGCGCCTACAACCTGATGATCGGCGAGCGCACCTCCGAGGAAATCAAGATCCGCCTCGGCTCGGCCGCACCGCTCGCCAAGGAACTCACCATGGAGGTGAAGGGCCGCGACCTCGTCGCCGGTCTTCCCAAAACCATCACCATCACCTCGCAGGAAATCCGCGAGGCCATGGCGGACCCGCTCAGCACCATCGTTGACGCCGTCCGCACCACTCTCGAACGCTGCCCGCCCGAACTCGCCGCCGACCTCGTGGACCGCGGCATCGTGCTGGCCGGCGGAGGAGCGTTGCTGAAGGGGCTCGACCGCCTGCTTCGCGAAGAGACCGGGCTGCCGGTTCACGTCGCCGAGGACCCCCTCAGCGCCGTGGCCGAGGGCACCGGGAAGGCGCTTCAGGAACTCTCGCTCCTGAAGCGGGTCACCAACTCGGACCGCTGAGCGCTCCGCTTGGAATCACCCGGCCATGAAGCCGCTCAATCTCATCGCACTGCTGCTCTTTCTGGGCGGCGCCGTCTGGGCGCTCACCCGCAGCGATCGCGCGGTGCGTGAGATCCAGGGGAAATATTACGAGGCAATCTCGCCGTTTCTCAAAACCGGCTCCGAACTCGAAACCCACGCCCGCGCGTTTCTAACGGAAATCCGCCACTCGAAGGAACTCGAAGCCGAACTGGAAAACGCCCGCGAGCAGCTCGGCCGGCTGCAACTCATCGAAACCCGCTTCCGCGATCTCGAAGAGGAAAACAAACAACTCCGCCACGCCCTCGATTTCAAACAAGGCAGCCGCTTCGATGTCGTCGCCGCCCGCGTCATCCGCCGCAACCCGACCACCTGGTGGCAGACGCTCGAAATCGACGCCGGCTCGGACCGCGGCATCGGCACCCAACTCGCCGTCCTCACCAACGAGGGCCTCGTCGGCAAGATCGACCGCGTGGACAACAACGGCGACCGCTCGTCCGTGCTCCTCCTAACAGACGAGAAATGCCAGGTCTCCGCGCGCGTCGAAGGATCGCCGGAAGTCGGCATCCTCAACGGCCGCCGCGGCGGCTTCGATGGCGATCCGCTGTTGCGCCTCAGGTTTCTTTCCGCCAACGCCGCCGTCCGCCCCGGGCAGCGCGTCCTCACCACCGGCCGTGGAGGCATCTTCCAGCCGGATATCCTTCTTGGAACCATCCACTCCGTCGAAAAAGGCGCCCTGGATTCCGAAGCTCTCGTCCGTCCCTCGGTCAACTTCGCGAATCTCGGCGCGGTTTTCGTGGTGCTCACCACCGATTCCTGACCGCACGTGATCCGATACTCGCTGGCCACCGTCCTGCTGTTGCTCGCCGCCTTCGTGGTGCAGCAGTTCCTGCCGGCGTTCACGGGCCTGTTCCACTCGCGCATCCTGCTGGTGCAGCTCGTGTTCCTGTGCTGTGCCGTCACCGTCGGCCAGCCGACGATGCTCGCGCTCGCCTTCATCGGCGGGTTTTTCTGGGACGCGCAATGCGCGCTCGGCCCGCACGGCGGCGATCCGGAGGTTTACACCCAGCAGGTGGAGAACCTGCGCTTCGGATATTCGATCCTGCTCTTCGGCGGCATGGGCGTGCTCATGCAGGGCATCCAGCCGCTTTTCAAACAGGGCAAATGGCATTTCTCCGCCCTGCTCTCGGGGATCGCCGTGTTGTTATATCTCGCGGCGGAATACACCATCATCAACTTCGTGCGCGGCGGCATCTTCATCAACCACCCCACCCTTCTGCAGATGCTCTACACCGCCATCCTCACCATGCTGTTCTCGCCGCTGGTGTTCTGGGTGTTGTTCCGCACCGCCGCACTGTTCCACCACTCCATCAACCCGGAAGCCGGACGCCGCCGCCGGCGCCTTGCCTGATCACAGACCATGGAAACCGGATACCGCATGCGCCTCTACCTGCTGACCGCCCTGCTGCTGGTCGGCTTCGGCGCGTTGCTCAACCGGCTACACGAATTCCAGATCGAGCGCCGCGACGAATTCATGGCCAAGGTCCCCGGCAACCGCACCGTCACCGTGCGCGAACCCGGAATCCGCGGCGAAATCACCGACCGCAACGGCACCGTCCTCGCCCGCAACCTGCGGAAATACGAGGTCTCCTTCAACCTCGAGGAAATCCGCCAGGCATACCTCCAACAGCACACCGGCGATCCCGTCATCGACCGCCTCACCAATGAAGACGGCCTGCCGCGCAAGCGCTCCGAAATGGACATCGTCGCCATCGTCAACGACTGGACCATCGCCCGCCTCAAGAAACTCGACCTCGCCCGCAACTACAACGCCACCGCCCTGCGCACCCACTTCCTCACCCACGGCGGCCTGGTCCCCTTCAGCTACCGCACCGACCTGAGCTACGAGGAATTCGCCCGCTTCGCCGAGCACAACCTCGAACTCCCCGGCGTCTATGTGACCACCCGGCCCCAGCGGCAATATCCCTACGGCACTCTCGCCAGCCATGTCCTCGGCTACCTCAAGCAGTGGGAGAAAGGCGACATCCCCGAGGCCGACGCCCGCCGTTTCAACCACTACATCGGCGACGAAAAAGGCATCGCCGGCATCGAAGCCAGCATGGACGACATCCTGCGCGGGCCCGAAGGCCGCCGAACCATCGTCAAAAACGAAAAGGGCCGCACCATCCGCATGTCGGACTACATCAAGCCCGGCACCGGCGCCCAAGTCCGCCTCACCCTCGACGCCCGCATCCAATACCTGCTGGAAAACACCCTGCGCCGCACCGGCCGCGCCGCCGGCGTCATCATGGACGTCAACACCGGCGAGGTGCTCGCCATGGCATCCGTGCCGGACTACGACCCCAACGCCTTCATTCCCAGCATCGATGCCAAACGCTGGCGCGACTACACCGCCAACCACCAGCTCTCGCCGCTCACCAACCGCACCATCTCCGCCTACGCGCCGGGCTCCACCATGAAGGTCCCCACCGCGATCTCCGGCGCACTGCTCGGTCTCGCCGGCCGCCCGTTTTCCTGCGAGGGCTACGTCCAATACGGCAACCATCCCGTCGGCTGCTGGATCTGGAACAAGTCGCGCGGCAGCCATGGCACCCTCAGCCTCTCCGAGGCCATCCAGCGCTCCTGCAACCCCTACTTCAACAAACTCGCCAACACCATCGGCTGGCGCTCGATGGTCGAGGGATGCGGCATGGTCGGCATCGGCCGCCGCACCGGCATCGAGCTGCCCGCCGAAAAACCCGGCATCCTCCCCGGCAGCCGCGAGTGGCGCGCCGCCAATCCCGGCGCGGTCATGACTCCCGCGCTCACCGCCTTCCTCTCCATCGGCCAGGGCGACACGCTCTCCACTCCGCTCCAGATGTGCGCCATGGCCGCCTGCGTCGCCAATGGCGGAAAATACTACCAACCCCGCATCATTCGCAGCGCGGTTTCTGAAGAGGGCGGCACCCTCGTCGATGACCGGCCCAAGCTCGTCATCGACCTCATCGAAGCCGGCATCGCCTCCGAGGATTTCGAAAAAATCCGCCACGGCATGTGGCTCGCCGTCAACAAACCCGGCGGCACCGCCGGCCGCGTCCGCGTGCCCGACATCGAGATCGCCGCCAAAACCGGCACCGCCCAGACCGTCGATCTCGGCCAGAAATCCCATAACTCGTGGGTCATCAGCTTCGCTCCGTACGAAAACCCCCGCTACGCCGTCTGCGTGATGGCCCAGAACGCCGGCTCCGGCGGCGCCGTCTGCGGACCGCTCGTCCACCTCATCTACCGCTCCCTGTTCTCTCAGGACCAAGGCGTCCGCCTGCCGCTCCGCCGCCAGAAGGAATTCACCGGCAACACCGAGCGCATCGAGGAAATCATCCTCCCCGAGGAACTCCTCGCCGCCATCGACTCCGGAAACCCCGCCGATTTCCTCTCCGCCGAAGTCATCGGCGAAACCGGCGAGGAAATCGGCGGGGCCGCCGTCAACCTCAGCGAGGGGACCGACGACGATTCCGTCACCCCCACCCCCACTCTCACCCCCGAAATCGACGACGAAGGCACCGTCATCCCAAGAGCAGTGCCCGTCCCCGAACCCTGAAATCCATCCATTCATACCAACCCATCAGATATCATGATCCAGCACATCAAACGAATGCTCGGCATCGGCAAGCCCGATCCGCTCCGCGGCAACACCCTCATCGTCAACGTCGAGAAACTCGAACGCCGCGTCGCCCTGTTAGAGGACGGCGTGCTTGAGGAATACACCGTCGAGCGCGAGGGCGATCAGAACATCGTCGGCGGCATCTTCAAGGGCCGCGTCAAGAACATCGAACCCGGCCTCAAGGCGATGTTCGTGGACATCGGCCTTGAGAAAAACGCCTTCCTCCACTTCTGGGACGCCATCCCCGCCGCCCTCGATGCCGGACTCGAGGAAATCCAGCGCGAGGGCAGCAAGAAGAAACAGCAGAAGAAAATCACCTCGAAGGACATCCCTGATATCTATCCGATCGGATCGGAGATCGTTATCCAGGTTTCCAAGGGGCCCATCGGCACCAAGGGTCCGCGAGTCACCACCAACATCTCGCTGGCCGGCCGCTACCTCGTCCTCATGCCCTAC
>DATISV010000297.1:0-3555 GCA_035468505.1 Luteolibacter sp.
CATGAGCGGCCCGCGGACGGAAATCCGCACCTGGCGCGCGTGGTTCTGCATGCATCTTGCAGAGCGCCTGCTGCCGCCCGGCGGGTTTCCACGCGACGGCCGCCAGCTCGCCCGCGAGGGATTGTTCATTCCCTCGATCGGGTGCGCCTTGGCCCAACTCGCCCGAATCGGATGGCCGGGCGAAGCGCAAGACGCGCGGGCGGCACTCGACGATCCGCCAACAAAAGCGTGACAGCGCGGCGGCGGCGGTTTTCCGTGAACCCCGCGATGGGACTGCAACCGCTCAAAGACGGCATCCGCTCGGAAGTCCGGGTCGATTTCGGGGGCAACGTGCACAAGCGCCTGCGCGGCACCGATGCGGACAAGCGCTACGCCACCGAAGTGGAGGTGCTCAAGGTGCTCGAAGAGCGCGGCTGCCCGTATGTGCCGCGGTTGCTCGAAGAACATCCCGAGGAGCTGTATTTCGTCACCACCAACTGCGGGAAAATCGCCGACCAGATTTCCAAGGAAAAGGCCGACAAGCTCTTCGCCAAGCTGGAACGGGACTACGGCGTGCGCCACCTCGATGCCGAGCCGCGCAACATCACCTACTCGGACAAGCTCGGCTGCTTCTGCATCATCGATTTCGAGCTGGCGGAAATCCTCCCGCCGCCTCCCGGAATGCCCGTCCCGCCCGCGTCGCCATCACCGTGAACCCGGAGCCCGCCGCCGCCACACCACCGGTCATCCACTGGGCGTCGCTCACGCACAGCGGTTCGCGCAAGCCGCGCAATGACGACTCGCTCATCGCCTTCGCCTCCAACCCGCGCGGCGCCGAAAATCTCGAAGCCCACGGCTCCCGCTCGCTGGAAAAGGAGGACCTCGTGTTCGCCGTCTCGGATGGTGTGGGCGGCGGCAACGCCGGCGACCTCGCCTCCGCGCTGCTGTTGGAAAAAATGTCGGAAATCATCCCCGATACCTTCAAAATCGCCGCCTCCGGGTTTTTCCCGGACTGTCTCGAGCACCTCACCGAGGCGATCCGCTCGGTGCACGAACACATCAACGCCGCCGCCGTCTGCGAGAACACCCGCGGCATGGGCGCCACCCTCGCGCTCGCCTGGTTCACCCCGGAAAACCTCTACCTCGCCAACGTCGGCGATTCGCGCATCTACCTGTCCCGCGAGGGCAATCTCGAACAACTCAGTCGCGACCACACCACCGCCTGGGGCCAGTGGAAACGCGGCGAAATCCATGAGGTGCAATATCGCACGCACCCGCGCCGCTCGGCCCTCTACGAAGTGATCGGCGGCGGCCACCAAAATGTCTGCCCGCACTTCGCCGCCGTGCCGTTCCACCCCGGCGACCGCTTCCTCGTCTGTTCCGACGGCCTTATCGACGGCGTCTGGGAACGCCACATCGCCGAGGCCCTCGCCGCTCCCGCCGCGCCGGAGGAAACCGCCGCCAAATTGCTCGACCGCGCCGTCCGCAACTCCGGCGTCGATGACACTTCCCTCATCGTCGTGCATGTGCGGCAGGCGGATTCGTGAGAAACCGGATGTGACAACCAGCTCCTCCACATGAGACCGATCCTCCCCGCCCTCACCCTCGCCCTCGCCATGGGCGGTGCCCTGCATGCCAACTTCGCCCCTGCCAACTGGCACGACGAGGAGTTGCTGGCCTCCGGCGGCAATCTGCGCCCGTACTTTTTCCCCGATGCGGCCGGCAATCCCCGGATCGCGGTGAAACGCGGCCGCGACTCGGGCAGTGCGACCCTCCGGCTGCTCGACGAAGGGCCGCCGGAATGGATCGCAGGCGCCGACACCACCATCGCCCAGAACCGGCACGGGGTGTTCGTGCCCGCGCCGGGCGGCGGCGGCTACCTGGTGGCCAGCCACAACGGTACGTCACTCAGAGTCGCGGTGTTCGCTCCCGACGGTTCGGTGACAGTCGATACCGCACCGTTGAATCCCATGAGCCTCTCGGCGATCAGTGCCGCGCTCGATCCCTCGGGCGTCCTTCACATCGGGTTCGTGGCGGCCGGCTCCTATCTCGGTTACGTCCGCCGGAGCGGGGAGGGAGCGAACCGCTGGCGGGTGGCGGACACTTTCGCTTCCATTAGCTATCCGATCGTCAGCACCGCCGTCATCGCGTCGTCCACCAACGTGTCGATTTATTTCACGATCAACTCCTCACCCGGTCGCCTGGACCTGTGGCGGGCAAGGCCGATCGAGGTCTCGGGCTTGCTGCTGGTGGTTCACGGGCAGAGTCCGTTGGTCAACTCCGACAACATCGTCCAGGCAGCGCTCCGCGGTACCCGGGGCGGAGGAACCGAGCGACTCTACTATATCGGCAGCGATGGAGGCTCCACATGGAAGCTGCGCCGCCTGCAGAATGGCGTCGACACCAACCTTGAACTCCTCGGCCAGACCGTCGATTGCCGGGGCATCTTCACCGCGACACCTTCGGATGGCCGCGAACGGATCGCCTGGTACGACGCCGAGGCGCGTAAACTCCATTATCTCCGGCCGAACTCCGCGGCCGACGGTCCGCCCTACGCGGTGTTCCTCGGCAGTGGCAGCCAAACCAATGCCGAACTCGAGGGCTTCATGTTCGCTCCCGGCGACATTCCGTGCCTGCTGCACCGCGATGGCGCGGGAAACGACTTCGTGTCCTTTCCCCGCGACCGCTTCGATATCGATGGCAACGGCCGCGAGGACCTGCTCGACATCGCGTTCAATTCCCCCGTGGCCGGTCTTGAGGCCCTGCCCGTGGGCGAGGCCGTGCCGGGACTGGAGTTTTCCGCCGACCGCTTCAACGTGAGGTTCCCGACCATCGGATCCGCGGCCCACGATGGCAACGGCGCGGTGGTCAGCGTGTCGGAGAATCTCCGCTGGGCGGTGGAATACTCGCCGGACGGGAGCGATTGGGACTCGGTGAACGGAGTCGCGTCTTTCAACCTGACCGCCAGCAACGGAAGCTTGCGAACCTTCACCGTGGTCTCGGAAGCTCCCGCCCCGGGAACGCATCCCCGACGTTTCGCCCGGGTGGTGGTGAGCCGTCCGGTATTCCCTTATTAGGGTCGCTTGGAGTCCGCGCTGCATGTGATTTTCAAACCGCAAACCCTGTGGATGAGTCAAAATCACAGGATTCAGTGCGAGGGATCACAAAAAGAACAAAAAATTTCCGGGTTGGCATATTTTCCGCTTTCATACCGGCGGGAAGGTGACTCGGATTCGCTCCGCAGCCCGCTAAGACCCTCTTACCCAAACCACGAACAAACGACCAACCATGGCCAAATACAAACTGGAATACATCTGGCTCGACGGTTACACGCCCGTCGCGAACCTTCGCAGTAAAACCCAAATCAAGGAATTCAGCGCTTTTCCCAAGCTGGAGGAACTCCCGATGTGGGGATTCGACGGCAGCTCCACCCAGCAGGCTCCCGGCGGCAGCTCGGACTGCATGCTCAAGCCGGTGGCGGTTTTCCCCGACAGCACCCGCAGCAACGGCGCGCTGGTGATGTGCGAAGTGCTGCTCCCCGACGGCTCGCCGCACCCCTCCAACACCCGCGCCACC
>DATISV010000298.1:0-2780 GCA_035468505.1 Luteolibacter sp.
AGCCGCCGCCGCCACCGCGACGATCGCCGCCGTAGCCGCCGCCGCCACGACGTTCGCCGCCGTAGCCGCCACGACGTTCGCCGCCGAAGCCGCCACCGCCGCCGCCGCCGCCGCGGCGTGCACCGCCGCCGCCGCCGCCGCCGAAGCTGCGGGGTTTGAATTCCTTCGGCTCCGAGGCGTTCACGCGAAGCGCGCGGCCCTGGTAGTCGTAGCCGTTGAGCGCCTCGATTGCGGCGTTCAGCTGGCTCTGGTCGCCAAGGGTCACGAATGCGAATCCCTTGGATCGTCCGGTTTCACGGTCGGTGATGATTTTCACCCGTTCGACCGGTCCGTGTGCGGCGAAGAGTCCGGTAACGTCCTCTTCGGTAGCGGAGTAGGGCAGGTTGCCCACGTATATGTCCATTTTTGTCTATTCGAATCGCGCCATGGCTTGAAACACTTCCTGAGACCATGGCGCGCAGACCAGACGAAGCGAGTCCGACGGTTGGATACCATGCGGACGGTCGGTGTGATAAGGGTGCGGCCCGGGGTTTGGCAAGGATTGTTTTCGGTGCGGAATCACGCCGGCTGGCAGGCGCCGCCGTGGATGCGAAGACGCTTCAAAGCGGCGAGGCCCCCGGTTTCGCGCAGCCAGTCGAGGTGGGTGGTGGTGATCCACTTCTGCGCGCCGGGCGGCAGGTGGTGCATCAAGGCATTGCGGCGGCCGGGATCGAGTTCGCCGAAGACATCGTCGATGAGATAGATCGGGGTGCGGCCACCGCGCTCCTCGAGCAGTGCGCCCTGGGCGAGTTTCAAGGCGAGGGCGATGGTGCGCTGCTGGCCCTCGCTGGCGAAATCCGCGGCGGGCAATCCGTGGAGGCGGAGCTGCAATTCATCGCGGTGCGGCCCCACCACCGCCTGACGGGTGCGCCGCTCGCGCTCGCGCGCCTGCTTCATCGATTCGTGCAGGTCCGGTCCGCTGGCAGGAAGGTAGTGCAGGGTGAGCGGTTCGTCCTTGGCGCTGATGGCGCGCTGGGCGGCATCGGCGAGCGGCGAAAGCCCGGCCACCATTTCCGCGCGGGCCCGCATCAGGACGGTGCCGTGTTCGATAAGGATTTCCTCGTAGGAACGAATCTCCGCCTCGCGCGGCGTGCCTTCCTTGAGCAGCAGGTTTTTCGCCTGCAAGGCGCGCCGGTAGCGCGACCACGAACGGCGATAGGCCGGGTCGATCTGCGAACCGATGAAATCGAGATAACGCCTCCTGATTTCACCGGGACCGCGGATCAATTCCATGTCCTCGTTGCCCATCCAGACGAGCAGCCCGCCATCGTCGAGATACGCGCCGCGGGTGGCGCGCGACTCGCCGTCCACCTCCAGTGACAATCCGGCGGGCGTCTGCCGCACCTTGCGCTCGCACTGCCAGGGATCGCCGGCGATGCCGAAACCCGTGCCGCCCACGCGGCCGAGCACCTGCATTTTCCGGCTGCGCGGCGATTGCAGGCGCACCAGCACGCAGATCGCCTCCAGCACGCTGGTTTTGCCCTGCGCGTTGTCGCCGATGAGAATGCAGCCGGCATCGGAAACCTCGATGTCGAGAGTGCGGAAACAGCGGAAATCGACAAGTCGCAGCGAATGCAGCACGGCGGAGGAGTAGGCCGGGAGAACCGCGCTGTGAAGTGCGGATCGCTTGTCTCATGGGAATGCCGGAAGACAACTGGACGTGCCGCTGATCCGGTGGCAAACTTACGCTCATGACCTTTCCCGATCTCGAGCGAATCACCTTCGATCCCGCAGTGATGGGAGGCAAGCCGTGCATCCGTGGCATGAGGGTGACTGTGGGCACGATCCTCGGCCTGATCGCCTCGGGTGCCGGGCGCGATGAGATCCTGTGTCTCTACCCCTATCTGGAGGCCGATGACATCACCGCCGCTCTGGCTTATGCCTCATGGCGTGCCGAGGAGAGGGATAGAATCACGCTTCTGCCGTTGATGAGGAGATGACTCACGCCCCACTCATCGCATCGTCTTCCAATCCCGGATCGCTTCGAGGAAAGGGGCGGCGTAGCGTTGGACCTTGGCTTCGCCGATGCCGGGGACTCGCATGGCGTCTTCCGGGGTGACTGGTTGGTAACGGACGAGCGCTTCGAGGGTCTTGTTTGAAAATACGACGTAAGGGGGGACCTCCTCGCGTTTGGCGATCTTGGCGCGCAGCGAGCGGAGCAGCGAGTAAAGGCGGCCGTCGAAACCGTGGTCCTTGAGCGACACCTCGCGCCGGGGGCCGTTGGCGTCCGGCCAGACGAGTTGATAGGATTCCTCGCCGCGCATCACGCGGTCGCCGAGCGGGGTGAGGGTGACGAGCGGATACTCGCCGGCGATGGTGTGGACCAGTCCGGCGTCTGTCAGAGAGCGCATCAGGCGGTTGAGGAATCCCGCGCCCTTGTCGGCGAGGATGCCGTAGGTGCTGAGGCGGTCGAGTCCGGCGGCGAGGATTTCCTGCGACTTGCTGCCGGCGAGCATCTGGACGATGCGGCCGCGGCCGAAGCGCGGCTCCCAGCCGCCATCGCGGCTGCGGCGCGACATCCGGGCGACGCCACTGAGCGCTTTCTTGACGGTGATTTCCTCCTCCGCGGTGGGCGCGCGCATGTCGCCGGCACCATCCTCGCGGCAGACATCACAATTCCCGCAAACCCCGGCGTCCTCCTCGCCGAAGTAATTGAGAATCCACTTCTGGCGGCAGACGCGCGAGTAACACATCTCGACCATCGCCTTGAGCTTCTCGCGATCACGGCGGTCCTTTTCCTC
>DATISV010000299.1:0-13946 GCA_035468505.1 Luteolibacter sp.
TCCGCGCGGCAGTGAAAAATCCAGAATCAACAAATGCCCGCCGGGTTTCAGCACCCGCTGCATTTCGCGCAGCGCCGCGGGGTAATCCGCCATGTTGCGTAGCCCGAAAGCCACCGTCACCACGTCGAACGAGGCATCTCCGAACGGCAGTTTCAGCGCATCCGCCACCAAGGTTTTTGCGACACCGCGGCTGCTGGCATGGGCCAGCATTTCCGCGCAGAAATCCGTGGCGACCACTTCGCAATCGGGGCATTGGTTCTGGATTTCCAATGCGAGATCGCCGGTGCCGGACGCCACATCGAGCAGGCGCGACGGCTTCCAGCGCCGGATGCGCGCCGTGACCACCTTGCGCCACCAGATGTCCGCTCCGCAGCTCAGCACGTGGTTGGCGAGCACATAGCGGTCGGCGATCCGGGCGAACGCGTCGCGGACGTAAGCGGCATCCTGCATGACCGGAGCTTTGTGCCACAAGCCGGCGGAATCAAGTGGCAAGCGGCGTGACCCGGAATCCTCGCGAAGCTTCTAAAAAAGGGTTTTCACGAGAAAAAATCCATTCGGCGATCTTGACAACCCGGCCGGACCTCAGAAGCATCCCGCCCATGGCTAAGAAAATCACAGCTACCAAGGACAGGTTCTCCAAAACCCAGATCGTCGACCAAATCGCTTCCGACACCGAACTCACCCGCAAGCAGGTCTCGGCCGTGCTCGACAGCCTGAGCGATGTCATCGAAGCGCACGTCAAGAAGAACGCGGTCGGAGAATTCGTCCTTCCCGGTCTCCTCAAGATCAACACCGTCCGCAAGCCCGCCGTGAAGGCGCGCAAGGGCATCAACCCATTCACCAAGGAAGAAGTCATGTTCAAGGCCAAGCCCGCCACCACCGTGGTCAAGGTGCGCCCGCTCAAGAAGCTCAAGGACATGGCTCTCTGAGAAATCACCCACGGCAGTCGGCCCGTCCGGTTGTCATGGATATCTTCAACCCGAAACGCCCGCCTAGCGCGGGCGTTTTTTTTGCGCCGCATCAGAGATGCGAACTTCGGAAATGGTTAATATAACTTGGATATTGACCTCTCCGGAGTTTTGGCGGAAAGTCTGCGGCATTGCTCCGATGAAACCACTCGATGTCAGCCCGCTGCCTTGCATGGAGGTGTCCGACGACACCCGCAAGCCGGACACCGCGACTGAGGGATTCGTAGAGGACGCGGTGGTGCTTCATCTGCTCACGGCGGCCGGCGCGAATGGCGGCTGGCAGCATGAGCCGGTGAACACCCAACCCGCTGGCGCACTCGACTACGCCGGATGGCCACTGCCGACATGGCAGGCGCGGGCTGTTTGAGTCGATTCTTTGCGCTTGGTTCCGCCCAGGCACGGGATGATGATGCACGCCACAGGGCATGAAAGAACCCGACCAGCCGCTGGTGGCGCACGAGGGCATTCTGCGCGTCGAGAGTGATCCCGGACACGCGCGAGTGGACGTCGATTTCGATCCCTCGAAACTCAGCGACAACGAGGTGCGCTCGCTGTTGCGCGAGCACATCACGCGGGTCGAGACCGAGACGCGCAAATCCGCTTTCCGGCTCGAAGGCAATGCCTGCGAGGCCTGCGCGCAAAAATTGGAAAACCGGGTGAAGCGCATCCCCGGCGTGCGCCGCGCGATTGCCACCTATCTCGGCAAGGTGTTGGTGGTCACTTTCGATCCCGGGATCGAGCCGGAGACGCGCATCGCCGATGATATCCGTCTGACCGGGGCTGACGTCCGGCCGTTGGAACCGCGCGCACGAGAGGCGCGACCGCTGTGGAAGAAAATCCGCGCCGGCGAACTCAACGAGGAAATCTCCTGCGGACTCGGACTGCTGTTTCTCATCGTGGCGCTGGTGGTGGAGAAGACGGCGGGTGTTTCGATGGCGACGCATTTGTTATATGTCGGGGCATATGTCTTCGCGGGCCAGCAGGGCGTGCGCTCGGCCATCGCCTCGCTGCGGGAGAAGGTGATGGATGTGGACGTGTTGATGGTGCTGGCCGCGATCGGCGCGGCATTGATCGGCGCGCCGTTCGAGGGAGCATTGTTGTTGTTTCTCTTCAGTTTCTCAAACGTGTTGCAACGGCACGCGATGGACCGCACGCAACGGGCCATCGAATCGCTGCTCACGCTGCGGCCCAGCGAAGCGCTCGTCCGCCGCAACGGCGGCACGGAGCGTGTGCCGGTGGAGGAAATCGCCATCGGCGAAACCGTGATCGTGCGTCCCGGCGAGCAAATCGCGGTGGACGGTGTGTTGGTGGAAGGCAGCACGCAGGTGGACGAATCCTCGCTCACAGGCGAGTCGATGCCCGTGTCCAAAACCTCCGGCAGCCAGCTCTTCGCCGGAACCATCAACCAAAGCGGCGGCATCGAGCTGCGGGTGGCCAAACGGGCGGAGGACTCCACGCTCGCCCGCATGGTCAAGCTGGTGGCCGAGGCCCAGGCGGAAAAATCGCGCACACAGCGTTTTCTCGAACGCGCCGAGCAATATTATGCCATGGGAGTGATCGCATTCACCATCGTGGTGTTTCTCGTGCCTTTCCTCGCGATGGGGGAAACTTTCGCCACGGCCTTCTATCGGGCGATGACGGTGATGGTCGTGGCTTCGCCCTGCGCGCTGATCATCAGTACTCCGGCCACCGTGCTTTCCGCGATCGGTGGCGCTGCCCGTCGCGGCATTTTGATCAAGGGCGGCTCGCATCTCGAACGCGCGGCGCACATCGACATCGTGGCCGTGGACAAAACCGGCACGCTCACCCACGGCAAACCCGAACTGACCGAAGTTCTAACGGAAATCGGCGTGCATCCCGTGGGTGAAACACTGCCACCCGCTGCACTGGAAATGCTGCGTGCCGCCGCCGCGCTGGAAGCGAAGTCCGAGCACCCGCTTGCCCATGCCATCGTGCGCGGCGCGTCGAAACTCGGCCTCGAACCACCCGCCGCCACCGCGTTTCAATCCACCGCGGGCAAAGGAGCCGAGGCGACCATCGACGGCGTGCGGCACCTCATCGGCAGCGAGCGCATGTTCCGCGAAGCGGGCGCGGAGAACATCGACGCGTTGGCATCGCACGCCGCACCGCTGCAAGCCGCGGGCAAGACCTGCGTGTGGTTTGGCACGCGCGATGGCGACACAGTGACCGCCCGGGCCGTGCTGGCAGTGGCCGATACCGTTCGTCCCGCGGCCCGCGCGCTTGTCGGAAATCTCCACCGTGTCGGCGTGCGCAAGGTGGTCATGCTCACCGGCGACCAGAAACCGGTGGCCGAGGCGATCGCACGCGAGACAGGCATCGATGAAATCCACGCCGGCCTTCTGCCGGAGGACAAGTTGGCCATCATCCGCATGCTCAAGAAGGAAGGCAGCGTGATGATGGTGGGCGACGGTGTGAACGACGCACCCGCCCTCGCGGTGGCGGACATCGGCGTGGCGATGGGCGCGGCCGGCACCGACGTGGCGATGGAAACCGCCGATATCGTGCTGATGGCCGACCGCCTGGAAAACATCCCGCTATTGCTCAGCCACGCGCGGCGGGCGAAGAAGGTGCTGCTGCAAAACCTGATATTCGCCACTGCGGTCATCGTGGTTCTGGTGGCCGCGGCGCTCGGTTTCTCCCTTGCCTTGCCGCTCGGCGTGATCGGCCACGAGGGCAGCACCGTGCTGGTGTGCCTCAACGGCCTGCGTCTTTTGTTGATCGGCGGACGGGTGGAAAACACTCAGTGAGTCCGCCAATCGGCTTCCTGTTCCTGCAACAAGGCGCGCAGGCCAAGATGCCTTCCCGCAAGCTCCGGATCTTCTTCCAATGCCCGCTCGGCCAGCGCGCGTGCTTCACGCAGCAAGGCGGTGTCGGCGAGAAAATCGGTGAAGCGCAGGTCGGCCAGTCCGCTCTGGCGCGTGCCGAGCAGGTCGCCCGGCCCGCGCAGGCGCAGATCCTCCTCGGCGATTTGAAAGCCGTCGGACGTCTTCTCCAACACGCGCAGCTTGTCCATCGCCTCCGGGTTTTTTCCGTCTGTTAGAAGAACACAATATCCTTTCTCCCCTCCCCTGCCGATGCGGCCGCGGAGTTGGTGGAGTTGCGAGAGGCCGAAGCGCTCGGCGTGGTGTAGGATCATGACGGTGGCGTTCGGAACATCCACGCCCACCTCGATGACGGTGGTGGCCACCAGTGCGTGGATTTCTCCTTCGCGGAACCTGCGCATCACCTCCTCTTTTTCCTCCGGCGCGAGCCGGCCGTGCATGAGGCCCACTTGGTATCCGCGCAGGCGCTTGCACCATTTTTCATAAGCCTCCGTGGCGGACTCCACCTTGATCGACTCGCTCTCTTCCACCAGCGGATAGACGAGATACGCCTGATGACCCGCAGCGAGCTGGTCCTTCACGAACTTCGTCACATCCTTTTGGTTCGCTCCCTCGCGCAGCGCGGTGACCACCTTGCCGCGTCCGGGTGGTTTTTCGTCGAGCAGGGAAACGTCGAGGTCGCCGTAAACCGTCATCGTCAACGTGCGCGGGATCGGCGTGGCGGTCATCACCAGCACGTCCGGCACCACGCCGCGGTCAATCAGCTTCGAGCGCTGGGCGACGCCGAACTTGTGCTGCTCGTCGATCACCACCAGGCCGAGATCATTGAAAAGTTTTTCATCATACAACAACGCGTGGGTGCCGATGACGATTTGCGGCGGGCCTTCGAGTTCGAGGTGGTTGGTTTCATCGCGGTTGCCCGTCCGCAAGGCGATACGCACCGGCAGCGGTTTCAGCCAGCGGCGGAAGGTGAGGAAATGCTGCTCCGCAAGAATCTGCGTGGGCGCCATCAGTGCGGCCTGGCAGCCGGAGTCCACCGCCATCAGCATGGCGGCCATCGCCACGAAAGTCTTGCCCGCGCCCACATCGCCTTGCAGCAGACGGTTCATGGGAACCGGTTGGCGCATGTCCGCCACGATCTCGCGGATCGAGCGCTTTTGCGCGTTGGTTAGGTCGAAGGGCAGACTCTGATAGAATTCCGTGAGCAAGGCCGCGCGCTTGCCAAGCACGCGCCCGGGTTTCCCGTGATGCCGTGCGCGACGCCACACCACGTTGAGCTGGATCGCGAAAAATTCCTCCAGCGCGAAGCGCCTGCGCGCCGCATCCGCCGCGGCGGTTTCACCGGGGAAATGGGCGTCGCGCATCGCGACCGCGCGCGGCGTGGCCGGATCCACATCGAAGGGCGCGGCGAGAGACGACGGATCGCAACGATGCAGCAAGAGATGGATGATTTCCCGCAAGCGCCGCTGCGCGATACCGGAAACATTTCGATAGACTGGAACAATGCGTTCGAGGTGGATCGACTCGCCGCCGTCCTCGTCCGGCCGCAAGACTTCGAACTCGGGATGATCGATCACCAGACGTCCGCTGGAATCCTTCACCCGGCCGTAAACCACCACTTCATGGCCGCTGGCGACGAGCTTGTGGATGAAAGAGATATTGAACCACCGGCAGGTGATTTTTCCGGAACCGAACACGCCGCCGGTGCCATCCATCACCACCGCCTCGAACATGCCGCCGCCGCGGCCGAAACGACGGCGCGAAGTGTCCACCACCGTGCCGCGGAGGCAGACGGCGGAGGGAGTCGGCTGGTTCGGAAACGCATCGAAAATACGACGGTCCTCGTGGCGCTTCGGCAGATGGTCCAACAAATCGCCGACCGTGCGGAAACCCGCGGCCGCGAGCGCCATGACTTCCTTGGGCGCCAACAGCCCGGTCGCGGCAAGCTCGTCGTTAGAGGAAATCATCACTGTGGCGGCAGTGCGGCGAGTTTCCTCAAATAATCGAAACTGTAAATCCCGGACGCATGGCCGTCCGACCATGAAAGCTGCAACGCATAACCTCCGACCTGATCGAGACCGCGCAGTTGGAAAGCACCCGGCCCGTGCTCGACCCGCGGGCGGACCACGCGGCCCATGGCGTCCGGTTCGCCCTGGCATGCGGCGCATGGACAGGCGCGGCGGAGCATCGGCAGCGGCAGATAGGCTTCGAATCCATCGCCGAACACGATGGCCAGTTCATCACCCACGACAGCGAAATGTTGAAGCGTCACGGCCATGGCGGAAGTTGGATTCATCCAAGCTCGCCGTCCACCCGATAGGCGCGTTCGCCGAAAATCGACGAACCGACGCGCACATGCGTGGCTCCTTCCTCGATGGCGACTTCGAAATCCCCGCTCATGCCCATGCTCAAACATGGCAGGCGGGTGGAGTGCTCTTGTTCCACGCGGTCTCTCAGATCACGCAAGGCCACGAACCACTGGCGCGAATCCTCCGCCTCGCGTCCCGGTGGCGGAATGCACATCAAGCCCATCACCTCCAGCCGCGGCAGCGCGAAAACTTCCGCCGCTTCGCGCAGAATGGCATCCGACTCGAAGCCGCCCTTGGTTTGCTCGCCGCCGATGTTCACTTGGAGAAACACCTTGGGAAACAACCCGAGATCCGCAGCCACGCCATCCATGTATGCGGCGAGCCGCAACGAATCGACCGCATGGATCGTCTCGAACAAAGGCAGCATGCGGCGCACCTTGTTGCGCTGCACGCGGCCGATGAAATGCCAGCGCAGCGATCCGGGCAGCAGCGACATTTTCGGCTCGGCCTCCTGCAAGCGGCTCTCGCCGAAAAGCGTCTGCCCGGCCTCCGCCGCTTCACGCACGGCCTCGGCGGGAAAGGTTTTGGAAACCGCGATCAATTCCACATCGGACGGATCGCGTCCGCCGCGGCGGCATGAATCGGCGATGCGGGTTATCACCCGCGCCAGGTTCGTCGCGATGGTATCGCTCGGGTCCGCCTCGGACATGCTATTTGATCATGCCGGCGAGCCGGGCGTTTTCCGAGAGTTCCACCAGGTCGCCGAGGATGCCGATCGATTCGCGCTTCACCGGATCGAGGCCGGTAGGCCATTCCGGGGTTTGATCGAGATCCTCGTTCTCATCCTTGGCACGGCGCATGAAAGAGCCGGATTCCTCGGACGGATCGTAGGCCACGAGTTCGGCACCTTCGTCGAGATCGTCGAGGGTGATTTTGTAGAAGACCATGTCCTCCTTGTCACTCTTCGCGATTTCCTCAAAACGCGCGCGGCGCTCCTTGTTGCGTTCCTTTTGTCGGGCATCGGATTCGGCCAGTTCCTTGCGGCGTTTTTCGATATCCAGCGAGAGGCGGTTTTTTTCGATCCGCTCCTTGGCCCTCAGCACGTCCTCGATGATGTAGTTGAAATCCCTGCATTCGTTGACGCGCTCCTGGCTGAGTTCCTTGAGCCGGGGCAGGAACAAGCCCTGCGGGTCGAGCGGTTTGAAATCCGGAGCCCGGCGGATGCGGTCGTGCGGAAGGGCATGGTCGAGGTATTCCTCCCCTACTTCCAGCGCGTCCACCAGACTCGGCAGGACGATGTCGGACTTCACGCCGTCGAGCTGTGTGGAGGAGCCGGACGGGCGGTAGAATTTCTGAATGGTCACCTTGAGATAGCCGGCGCGGTTGCGGGCGGAGAAAAGCGGCAGCGCGCGGCCGATGTCCATCGGCTGCTGCACCGTTCCCTTGCCGAAGGTGGATGTTTCACCCACCACGACCGCACGGTTGTGGTCCTGGAGCGCGCCGGCGAGAATCTCACTGGCGGAGGCGCTGCTTTTGTCGGCGATCACCACCATCGGGCCGTCGTAGATGGGGTCGCCGTTTTCCGAGTCCTTCACGGCCACCTGGCTGAGGGTGTTCTTGACCTGCACCACCGGACCGCGCTCCATGAAAAATCCGGTCATGCGGCGCACTTCCTCCAGCGAGCCGCCGCCGTTGTTGCGGAGATCGAGGATCAAGCCGTCGATGCCCTCGACGACCAGCCGGCGCAGGATGCGTTCGACGTCCACCGAGCTGCGCACCTTGCCTTCGTCGAAATCGGCGTAGAAGGAGGGCAGGGTGATGATTCCGATCCGGCGCGGTTCGCCCTTGTCGTTCTTGATCTTGATGAGTTCGCCGCTGGCCTGCTCGTCCTTCATCTCGACCTTGCCGCGCTCGATGACGATGATGCGGGTCTCACCGGCGGGGCCGCCGGCGGGCTCCACCTTCAATGCCACCGAGGTGCCTTCCTTGCCGCGGATGAGATCCACCACCTTGTCGATTTTCATGAACATGATGTCCACCATGTCGCCGGGCTTGCCGGTGTTGAGGCTGTCCACACCCACCACGCGGTCGTTGAGCTTGAGCGACCCCTGGCGGTCGGCCGGACCGCCGACTACGATGCCCATGATCTTGGTGGCCCCGTCCTCCTCGGCTTGAAGCAGCGCACCGATGCCGACGAGTTCGTTTTTCATGCCGTCCTTGAAACGGTTCATTTCGCGATAGCTCATGTAATCCGTGTGGGGATCGTAGGATCCGGCCACGGAGCTGAGGAAATAGTTGGCGATTTCCTCCTCATCCACGTCCTTCACGCTGGCGAGGAAGCGCTTGTAACGCAGCGAGACTTTTTCCGCGGGCGTGCGTGAATCCGTGGAAGGCGGCTCCTTGCCCTGCTCCTTGGCGAGCTTGTCGAGCATCTCGCGGCGCAGCATCTCGGAGAGGATCGACTCCTTGATCTGGAGCCGCCACAACTCGTCGGCCTCGCGCTCATTCTTGGGCCATGCCGCCTCCTTGCGGCTCATCGTGGTTGCCTCGTCCTTGGTGAAATCGAAATCGTTGTCCTGAAGTAGCCGTTCGGCGTGAGCCACGCGTTCCTCCACGCGCAACTCGAACAACCGGTAGATATCGGTGGCCGCGGACAGGCTGTTGCCCTGCAGAAGAAGATTGTGGAGGCGATCGCCGTAATCCGCGACAATACGGTCCACGTCCTGCTGGGTCAGGTAAAGCCGCTGGAAGTCGAGATTCCGGAGGTAGCTCTCCAGAAACCGCCGGCTGAGTTCCTCATTGTAGGGCAGGCGCGCGAAATGGCTGTTCTGCAGCATGATGGCCATTTGCCGGCCCACTTCGTTGAAATCGGCCCGCTGCGCACCGGCGGGAATGGCGAGGGCGACCGCCGCAGTGGCGGCCAGCAGGGAGTTTTTGAACAAAGACATGACGGTGATATAGCGAAACAGAGCCTTGGAACGGCCCGAGAAAATGCCACGGGTTCGGAAAATGTCGATTTCCAATATCCGCCGTTCAGTCTTCCCGCTCACGGCGGTCCTTGAGCCAGCGCTGGAAGTGGGCCTCCCGCGCGGCGGCCTCGGCGGCTTCCATGTTGAACGGCCGGCGGTCGAGAAACGGAGTGTCGGCCTCCAGGGGGCGGCGCGTCAGAGTCACCGGCACTTCGATCAGTTTGCCGTCGCGGAGGACCGAGAGGCGGATCCGGGTGCCGGGCTTGTGTTTCTTGATTTCCTCGCTGAAGGGCAGGATCACAGGAATCTTCCGCCAGACTTTGTCTTCCACCGCCACGATCAGGTCGTTGATTTCCAAACCGGCTTTTTCGGCGGGCGATTTCGGCATCACGAAGGTCACCCGGATGGCGGCGCGTTGCCCGGCATCGTCAGGAACGGTCGCCAGTTCGTCCCGCATCTGGATGCCGATGAATCCCTCGCCATGCCGGGAATATTCGTCACCCACGAGTTCCCGCAGGACCGCCAGGCAACGTTCGCGAACCTCGGGCTCATCCGCTTTTACGGTATGGCGGTAGAGCGTCTCGATCGCCTTTTCCGGAGTTTCGCGCGCCCATTCCAGGATCCGTGCCTGCGCCTCTTCGCGGGTGCGGAAATCCTCGGATTCCAGCTCGGCGAGTGGTTTGGCTGGAATTTCCGCCGCCCAGCCCTGCACGGAAATCAAGAAGGCGGCAGCGAACCAAGTGATCCAGCCTGCGTTGAGCTTGCGGTTCGCCGTGGCACGCATGGCATCATGGAAGCGCATCGGATTTAGGGTTTCCGGCACGGGAAAATCATCGCAACGAAGTGCCGCGCGGCCTGAAAATCACCGGACTTCCCACGGGCGTTTTTGCGGAACCTCGATGGCGTCGTTCGGCTGGAGTTGCACCTGCATCGCTTCCACCTGCGTCACGTCGTACTGCCGTTGCTTGCCGTCACGGAGCACTTTCACACGCTGGAGCGTGCCGAACGGCGTAGGTCCGCCAGCAGCCTGGATCGCCTGCCACAAAGTAAGACCACGCTGGAAGGGAACCGGCCCGGAGCGGACGACTTGCCCGCCGATGTGAACGACGTTCTGGTCGAGTTTGGCGCCTTCTTCATCCCCCACCACTTGGAAGGAGGGGTTGCGATAGATCTCGGCGGCGCGATAGCGGGCTTCCAGGGTTGCGGCGAGCGCTTCCGGCTTGAGACCGGCCGCACGGATCGCACCCACGTAAGGCATGTTGATGGTGCCGTTGTCCCCCACAAAGTAGGCACCATTGATGCGGCCCTGTTCCTCGGGCGGAACCCCGCGGATTTCGACGGTGATCGCCTTGCCCACCTGAATCTGGCCGAACGCATGCCCGAACAGGCAGAGGGTCACGGTGAAGATGGCGAGCAGGGTTTTGAGATGGGAGGGGATCGCTTTCATGGTTCAATACAGGTCGGTGTCCTGGTTGCGGGAAACAGCCGCGGTTTCTTTTGGTTTGCCCTTCGCGGCGGCGGCTGCCGGTTGCGGGACCGGCGCAGGCTGCGACTCCGCGGGAGCGTAGTAGGTGTAGTAGCTGGTGTAGTATTGGTATTGGCTGTCGCTGCGGACGTCCACGTTGTTGAGCACCACGCCGATGACGTGGCCGCCGACGTTTTCCACCGCCTGCTTGACGCGCAGCAGCATGTTGCGCGGCAGCTTGCGGTGCTGCACCACCAGCATCGTGAGGTCCACTTCGCTGGCGAGCACCGAGGCGTCGCTCACGCCAAGGATCGGCGGACTGTCCACCAGCACGAGGTCGAAGCGCTGCTTCACGTCCTGGATCAGCTCGGACATGCGGCGCGAGTTGAGAATGCCGGCCGCGTCGGCGGGCAGGATGCCGGAGGGCATGAAGTAAAGGTTGTCCACCGGAGTCTGCAGGATCACGTCCTCGAGCATCAGCTCGGTAGTCAGGTAGTTCGTGAGACCCACGGAGTTGTTGATGTCGAAAAACGTGTGCAGACGCGGACGGCGGAGGTCGGCGTCGATCATCAGCGTGGTGTAGCCGCCTTGGGCGCAGATGTAGGCGAGGTTGACCAAGGTGGTCGATTTGCCTTCGCCCGCGCCACCGGAAACCACGGTGATGGCGTTGTCCTCGGGATTCTTGCGGTTGAACTCGATGTTGGTGCGCAGAATCCGATAAGCCTCCGCATCCGGGCTGCTGCCGCTCTGCCGGTGAAGCACACCCACTTCCTTCGGAATGACGGCCAGAACCGGCACTTGAAGGTAACGCTCGACGTCTTCGAGCGTTTTGACCGAGGTGTCGAGGTATTCGAGGAAGAAGGCAATGCCCACGCCGAAGATCAATCCCACCACGGCACCCAACACCAAATTGAGCGTGACGTTCGGGCTCACCGGACTGTTCGAAATCACCGGCGGATCGTGGACGATCACGCTTTCGCCGGGAATTTTGCGCGAGATGGTTTCGCCCATCTGCTTGATTTTCATTTGGTTGAGCAGTTCCTGATCGCGCTCGAACTCGCGTTTGGCATCCACGTAGTCGTGAGCGTCCAGACCGCGCTTGATGGCTTCCTCACGGCTCTCGTCCTTGAGCACCGTGACATCCTTGAGGCGGTTGGTGGCAAGGTCCAACTGCGCCTGCAGTGTGGCTCTGAGATTGACCACCCCTTCGTCCAACTGACGCTTGAGTTTTTCGATCTGGTCCTGCGCGACCAGTACGGTCGGGTGTTTGTCGCCCAGTCCATTGACCTTCAGGCCGTCAAGCTGGCGCTTGGCCTCCAAATACTGCGGGTGAAGCGTCCGGATGAGATTGTCCGGGAGATTCAGGCCCGCCGCATAGACCATGAGCTGGTCGCTGTCGTATTTCAGCAAGCTGTTGATCTGGCTCTCCAACTGGAGTTTTTCCTGCTCCAATTCATGAAAAACCTGCTGCGCGCTTTGAGCGCCCATGTCCTCGTTGATACCGCCCTGATTGTAGAACGAGTCCTGCCCCTTGTAGATGATCCCCTTGGTGCGGACGATGGTGGCCAGGACCTTGCGGCGCTCCTCGACCTTGTCCTCCTGATCGCGCACCGCCTTGTTGAGTTCGTGAAGCTGACGCTCGGCGTTTTTCGTTTCGAGCTCGGTGCGGTAGGTCTTGTAGGCACGGGCGACCTCATCGGCCACGTCGCGGGCGTCCACCTTGTTGGTGTGCCTGACCCGGATCGAGATCAGGTCGGTGCCACGGATGTTCTGGGTGTTGACTATGCCCTTGAGCATGGTGAGAGCGGTCTCCTTGTCCACGTTCCAACGGTTCACCAATTGGAGTCCTTCGACGACTTTTTCGAGCGAGTTGCGGCTCTTGATCTTCTCGAACTCGGTGCCGAAGAACTGCGGAGTCATGCGACCGGCACCGGAAGTCTCGGTCATGGCGCTGCCGAGCGGCGACATGCCGGGCAAGGGCGGCTTCACCTCGATCACGGCCGTGCTCTCGTATTTCTTCGGCATCACGTAGGTGATGACCGCCGCGGTCATGAAAACCAGCAACAGGGTCAGCAGAATGATCCCGTAACGATTCTTGATGACCTGCCAGTAATCCACGGCGTGGAGGGCAGCCTCGTTCTGTTGTGGTGCGGAAGGATTCATAAGCGGGGAAAATTATTCATCGATTCGGCGGATTGCCAGAGGAAATAAAGACTCCCGCAATGGGCGAACCTTGCGGGAGTCCGATATGGTCTGAAGAACGTGAGTGACTGAATCTGTGCAGGATATCGAACCAAGTGCGTCAGAACTCCGCGCTCACCCCGATACTGATGCGGTTGCGATCGTAGTCGCGGCTCGCGAAATCGGAGCTGCTGTTGGTGTAGTTGTAGCTCGCGGTGGCCGTCAGGAAATCGTTGAAGCGGTAGGAGACGCCGATGTAGGCGTTGAGGATATCCTCGTCCACATCCGGAGCCGAGGGACCGGCAGGAAGGAAGTTGCCGCTCTGATAACTGGTCGGGATGTAATCGACACCACCAAACATCGAGACCATCGGGTTGAACACGTATTCGCCGGAGATGCCGAAGCGCAGGGTGCGACGGTCGGAGTATTCCACAAGTCCTCCTGGAAGGAATTGCACGGTATCGTAATCCTCGATGCCGTAGCGGGCGTAGGAGCGGAGACGGAAAGACTGGGTCAGCTGGGAGTTCAAGGCGAACTCCAGATACGGACTGGTGGTTTCATCGCCGTTGTCCACATCGCGGAACTGGGCACCCGCGCGGACGATACCGATGATGTTGGGGCTGAACCGGTGCTCGGCACCCACCAGCAGGTACTGGTTCTGGGAATCGTTCGCCAAACCATCGCCATCGGTCTGTCCGTAACGGTAATCGAGTGTGAGCACGGTTTGGGCGCTCAGTTGATAGCGGAACTGGTTGTAGAGTTCCCAGGTGAAACGGTCATTGTTGCTCACGTCCGCATAGTTCACGCCGTTGAGACGAAGACCGGTGTAGGTGGCAAGACGCTCGGTCCAGCGGAAACCGATCGAGTTGTCCGACTGCCAGAAGAAATACTCGCCGGTGGTGCGGGAGGAGGCGTAGCCGTAGGAATAATCGGGCTCGAGCTCGTAGGACACGAAGTTCTGGCTGGCAAAGCGCAGGCGCTCGCTGAAGCGATGCACGACGTTGAGACCGAGCCGGGACTGGCCGTAGACGTCATCCAGTCCCTGGGGCGCGTCGAAGTAGTAAATGAGACCCAGACGGGCATAGAGGTCGATGGTCGTCTGCGGCGTGACCGTAATGAATGAAACCCCCACGTAGGGGTTGAGTGCCATCGAATCGTCTTTGCCAGCCGCACTACCCGCGTTGACGTTGTCGTCATAGATCGCGCTGAGA
>DATISV010000300.1:0-5085 GCA_035468505.1 Luteolibacter sp.
AATTGGTTTTGGCCCAGATGCCACGATCCTTTTTGAGCGCTTGGATTTCCAGATCCTGAAGCATGCCCCGCGCCTCCACGACGGACATGCCATCGGGCATGGTGGAAATGATGCCTCTGGCTCTGGCCAATCCCTGCTGAACCAGCAGGGACCCGAGATCCTTGCCATCGGCGAGGGTGATATAGCCCAAGAAGCGTTCGAATTCGGGATCGCCTCCGCCTTTTGCAAACCGGGGGTGGAGGGTGAATGGCTCCTGAAGGCTTCTGGCCGTGAAATCGGCCGCCTCCCGTGCCAGTGCCTTGGCGATTTTCATGGATTCCTCGTTGTTCTTTCCCACATCGGTGATGCCGAAGTAGCGACGCTGGTCGCGGAAACGGACGAGATTCCGATCGTCTCCCAAGTGGAGTTCGAGGCAATCGACGCCGTAGAGCCGGATGGTGTGTTCCTCGCCGGTGGCGGTTCTGATCCGGAAGCTGTCGCCATCGGCCCACTCGGTGGGAACGAAGGTACAGTTTTCGAATTTCTCAAGCGCCCTGGGTGCGGCAGTGACGGGTAGCAACAACGCGAAGAAGAGGACGATCCTGGCAAGGATTGACATGGCCGAAAATGATTGGCCGCTCAGGTGAGGTCAATGCCTGTGATACCGCACATGGACGGGCCGAGCTGGGGCTCGGCGTTCCCGGGGGAATAGGCCCATCAACCCAGGATCTGCGCGAGCACGTAGGGCAGGATGCCGCCGGCGCGGTAGTAGTCTTTTTCCACCGGGGTATCGATGCGGACGATGATGGGGACGTCGAAGCTCTCGCCCTCGGCGGGGTGGACGCGGAGCGTGGCCTGCTGGCCGGGCTTGAGGTCGTTGTCGATGCCGAGGATGTCGAAGGTGGCTTCAGGGAGGTTCCTGACCTTGTCGTAGTCCGCCTTGTTGGCGAAGTTGCAGGGCAGCACGCCCATGCCGACGAGGTTGGAGCGGTGGATGCGCTCGAAGGACTTGGTGACGACGGCCTTGACGCCCAACAGGTTGGTTCCCTTGGCGGCCCAGTCGCGGCTACTACCCATGCCGTAGTCCTCGCCGCCGATGACGATGGTGGGGGTGCCCCCGTTCTGATAGGCGATGGCGGCGTCGTGGATCGGCAGGGTGTCGCCGAGACCGTTGGTGGGATTGGGGCCGGTGACGGTGCCGTCGGCCAACTCGTGGCTTTCCTCCATGAGGTTGGAGCGGCGCTCGGCGTCGTCGGCGGCAAAACAGCGGGTGATGCCGCCCTCGCTGCCGGGCACCATCAGGTTCTTGATGCGGACGTTGGCGAAGGTGCCGCGCGTCATGACGCGGTCGTTGCCGCGGCGCGAGCCGTAGGAGTTGAAGTCGGCGAAGGCGACGCCGTTTTCGATCAGATAGCGGCCGGCCGGACTGTCCTGCTTGATCGCGCCGGCTGGCGAGATGTGGTCGGTGGTGACCGAGTCGCCGAAGATGCCGAGCGGGCGCGCGCCCTTGATTTCCACGATGTCGCGCGGGGTGGGGGAGAAGCCGTCGAAGAACGGCGGCTCCTGGATGTAGGTGGACTCGCGGTTCCACTCATAGACGTCGCCGGTGGACGATTGGATCTCGTTCCACTTCGGATTCTGGTCGGAGAAACCGGTGTAAAGCGCCTGGAAAACATCGGGCTTGAGCGAGGCGGTCATCGCGTCCTCGATCTCCTCCGAAGACGGCCAGATGTCGCGGAGATATACCGGATGGCCGTCGGCACCGAAGCCGAGCGGTTCGTTCTGCATGTCGATATCGACCGTGCCGGCGATGGCGAAGGCGACGACGAGCGGTGGCGACATCAGGAAGTTCGCCTTGATCGACTGGTGGACGCGGGCTTCGAAGTTCCTGTTACCTGATAGAACGGATGCGGCGATGATGTCCTCGGATTTCACGACTTCCTCGATGCCGGGATCGAGCGGGCCGGAATTACCGATGCAGGTGGTGCAGCCGTAGCCGACGGTTTGGAAGCCGAGCTTGTCGAGTTCCGCCTGGAGGCCGGTCTTGTTGAGGTAATCGGTGACGACACGCGAACCGGGGCCGAGCGAGGTTTTGACAGACGGCTTCACGGTGAGGCCTTTCTCATTGGCTTTTTTCGCGAGCAAACCGGCGGCGAGCATGACACTCGGGTTGCTGGTGTTGGTGCAGGATGTGATGGCGGCGATGAGGACTGAACCATGGGTGATGGTGTCCTTGATGCCGTCCTTGGAATCCACGGTGACTTCCCACAACGGGTAGCCGGGTTCGTTGCTGGGTTCGGAAACCACACCGACCTCCGCCCGCCACACGTTGGTGACGAGATCCTGCGCGTCGGGCACGGCATCGAGCGACGCAGGGAGATCCAGTGGTTCGTCGGACGGCGGGACCGGCTGCTTGTTGTAGCCGTCAGGCGCGGGTCCGGTGAGCAGCGAGGCCCACTTCGATTTGAGGGAATCGATTTCGATGCGGTCCTGCGGGCGCTTCGGTCCGGCGACGCCGGGTTTCACCGTGGAAATGTCGAGATCGACGACCTGCGAGTATTCGAGCGCGTCGCGCTCGGTGGGGATTCCCCAGAGGCCCTGGGCCTTGTAGTAGTTTTCGACTGTCTTGCAGAGTTCCGGCGGGCGGCCGGTGCCGGCGAGGTAGCCGGTGGTGATTTCGTCGATGCCGAAGAAACCCATGGTCGCGCCGTATTCCGGGGCCATGTTGGCGATGGTCGCGCGGTCGGGGAGCGAGAGCGCCTTCGCGCCGGGACCGTAGAACTCGACGAACTTGCCGACGACCTTGGTCTGGCGCAGCAACTCGGTGACGCGCAGCACCAGGTCGGTGGCGGTGACGCCGGTGGCGAGTTCGCCTGTTAGATAGACTCCGACCACTTCGGGAACGAGGAAGGTCACGGGTTGCCCGAGCATGCCGGCTTCCGCCTCGATGCCGCCCACGCCCCAGCCGACGACGCCGAGGCCGTTGATCATGGTGGTGTGAGAATCGGTGCCGACGAGGGTGTCCGGGTAAAACACGCCGTCTTTTTCCAGCACGCACTTGGCGAGGTATTCGAGGTTCACCTGGTGGACGATGCCGATGCCGGGCGGCACGACCTTGAAGGTGTCGAAGGCCTGCTCGCCCCATTTGAGGAATTCGTAGCGCTCGCGGTTGCGGTGGAACTCGAGGTCGAGGTTGCGGGCGAGCGAGTCGCCGGTGCCGGCGTAGTCCACCTGCACCGAGTGGTCCACGACGAGGTCCACGGGCACGAGCGGCTCGATCATTTTCGCGTCCCTGCCCATGGCATGGACGGCGGAACGCATCGCGGCGAGATCGACGAGCAACGGCACGCCGGTGAAGTCCTGCAGCACGATGCGGGCGACGACGAAGGGGATTTCATAATCGCCGGGCGACTTCGCGTTGTAGTTGGCGAGGTTGTTCACGTCGGCATCGGTCACCTTGAGGCCGTCGTTGTTGCGCAGCAGCGATTCGAGCACGATCCGGATGGAAACCGGGAGTTTCGAGAGGGTCGGAAAGCCTTGCTCGGCGAGGGCGGGGAGCGAGTGGAATTTGCCTTCGGTGCCGGAGCCGGTGGGGAATGTGCGGAGCGTGTTCATGGTGGGGAAGCGGTAAGCGGTAGGCGGCAGGCGGTTTCATGCCGCAGTCGAAGCCGCGCGGAGGCTGGGGGGCATGGCGGCATTTGTCAAAATCGTTCCTCGCGGCGGATTTCGCAAGGCATGCGGCCAATGAATTTCTAGACGCGGGGTCGGATCGCGGGTTGGATACGCCACACAAAGCCCCATGACTCCCCACGATTGCGCCACCCGTCTCGAATCCGCCGTTTGTTCCGTAGTGCGTGGCCAGCGCGAGGTGGTCCGGCGCGTGCTGGCCTGCATGGTTTCGGGCGGGCACGTGCTGCTGGAGGATTTTCCGGGCACCGGGAAAACGACACTCTCGAAGGCGATCGCGCGGTCGATCGAAGGTGCGAAGTTCAAGCGGGTGCAATTCACGCCCGACCTGCTGCCTTCGGACATTCTGGGCATTTCGGTGTTCGATCCGCGGACGCAGGAGTTCCAGTTTCATCCGGGTCCGGTTTTCACCGACATTCTCCTGGCCGACGAAATCAACCGCGCCTCGCCGCGCACCCAGAGCGCGCTGCTGGAGGCGATGGGCGAGGGGCAGGCGACCATCGAGGGCACCCGCCACGATCTGGACGGCTTGTTCTTCGTGATCGCGACGCAGAATCCGGTCGAGTTCCGCGGCACCTATCCGCTGCCGGAGGCGCAGATGGACCGTTTCACGATGCAATGCGCGCTCGGTTACGTGGACGCCGAGGACGAGGTGGCGATTCTGACGGACCAGGCGGAGAGCCACCCGGTCGAGCGGCTCGCGCCGGTGGCCACGCGCGACGACATCCTGGCATTGATGGCCGCGGCGCGGCGGGTGCGCTTCAGCGACGAACTGCGGCACTATGTGGTCAAGCTGGTGGGCTCGACGCGCGGGCATGCGAAAATCCAGCTCGCGGCCAGTCCGCGGGCCTCGCTGGCCTTGATGAAAGTGTCGCAGGCGCTGGCGGTGTTCGAGGGGCTCGATTACGTGCCGCCGGAGCTGATCCAGTCGGTGGCGACGGATGTGATCGCGCACCGCCTGCTGCTTTCGCCCGAGGCGAAATATTCCGGCACGACACCGCGGCAGGTCGTGGCGGAGTTGATCGAAAACACGCCGGTGCCGGTCTGATGGAGCGATGAAAACGGCGGGTGCAGTGATCGCAGAACGTCGCACGCCGGCGGGCGTGTGGCCTCACCGTTGGCTGCATCGGACGTATTTCCACTCGGCGGGCATGCATTATTTTGTCCAGCGCCGGGTGCGACCGGCCGGCGCGTCATTGGGCATCGTGCTGGGATTGGCAACCTGTCTGGGCCTTGGCCAGCCGAAGGTTTCTGTCTATCTGTTGTTCTCGCTGTGCGTGGCGTTCGGCGGGATTGGATTTTTCTGGATGCTGTTTCGTCACGCGCGGCTGGAGGCGGAGCGCGAGGTGCCGCGACACGCCACCGCCGGGGTGCCGCTGCGGATTCCGTTGCGCGTGACCAACCGCGGTCGGAGCACCG
>DATISV010000301.1:0-4740 GCA_035468505.1 Luteolibacter sp.
ATATCTCAGATGAGAAATTCTTCTGCGAAGTGCCTAACGGCGGGAACTGCGCCAGGCTTGCCAGCGGAGGGCGAGGGGTTCGGTCCACTGGGCGGCGAAGCCGAAGGCGGCGCAGAAGAGGAGGGCGCCGAGGGCGGCTTGCCATGGGTTGAGCGCGCGGCGGAAAAGGTCGTTGAGGCCGATTCCGAAGATGCCGCCGTATAGGACGATGACGTGGCCGACGTAGATGGGAAAGGTGTTGCGGCCGATGGTTTGGAGCCAGCCGAGATTGGTTCGGAAGCGGTTTTCGACCCACACGAGCAGACCTAACAGGACGAGCGTCTCGCCGATGCGGCCGTGGAAGGCGGCGGGCAGGATGCGGCCGGTTGGATCGTGACCGGCGAGGTCGAGCAGCCAGCGGCCGAAGATTTCATCGAACGACCAGCCGAGCGTCTTGAGCAGCAGGCCGGCGACGAAGAACGGGACGCACGAAGTGGCGGCGGGTGGCGCGGCGACCGGTTTGCGGAGCAGCACGCCGATGGCCGCGCCGTAGAGCGTGAACCCGAGCCAGGGTGCCACGGGAAACGAACTGCGCGGTCCCTTGAATGGATTTTGAACCCATGCGGGAGCGTCGGCCGGCAGGTATCCGCCGTGGTTGGCGAGCAGGATCGACGCGGTGAACATGGCGAAGCCCGAAATCAGATAGATCCCCGCGAGCGCCCGCCGCCCGGCACGGCGGGCGAGGCCATGAATGGCGATCATCACGAGCAGGCCCACCGCGATGCATTGCAGGACGTGGAACGCGCCGATCCACGAATCGGCCTCGCCACGGAGATATGCGGGGAAGCGGCTGACATTCACTTGCAGCAGGTATCCCCAGAACAGCAGTTCCGCCGCGCGCAGCAGGCCGCGCCGCACGCGCCTGATCCGGAAAAACGACGGCTCGACGGCCCCGCTGAGCAGGTAGGAGAAAATCAGGCCGGTGACCGTGAAAAACATCGGTGCGGCCAGACCGCGCAAGTGCAGCCAGATATCGTGGACTGGGTTTCCCTTCACCCGCCATTCGTCGGCCAGCGTCACGTCCACGAAGTGCCCTTCCAGCATCAGCAGGATGGCGCAGGCGCGCGCCATGTCGATGAAGCGCAGGCGGAACACGGAGACCGGAGCGATGGCGGGCTGCATGGCGGTCGTGCCAGCCTTGCCGGGGCGGGTCCGGCTGGCGAGTCCGAATCGATCCCCGAAAGGTCCGCTTGGCGCTTGGCATCGCGGGTTTCCCGGCCGATAAGGACGCATGTTCAGCGCCAGCAAATTGACACCCGATCAAGTGGACTCCCTCAAGCAGCTCGCCGCGCGCGGCGGGACGATGTACGATCTGCAACGCCACCTCAAAGACGAGTTCGGCATTTCCATCACCTACATGGACACCCGTTTTCTGGTTCTCGATCTCGGTATTGAATTGCTCGAGGAAACGAAGGAACAGCCGAAGGAGGAAGCGAAGCCGGAAACGGATGCCGGGACGCCCGCGCCGGCCGGGAAGGTGAGCGTGACGCTCGATTCGCTCACGCTGCCCGGCGCGCTGGTCAGCGGCAAGGTGACATTCAGCGACGGCGAGACGGCGGTGTGGATGCTCGATCAAATGGGCCGCCCCGGCCTGGATCCGGACACCGCCGGATACCGGCCGGGCGAAGCGGACATCATGGAGTTCCAGGCGCAGCTTCGGACGCTGTTGCAGAAGAGCGGATTCTAACAGAAGCAGCCATGTGGCATGGACGATCCCCGCTATCGCCGGCAGCCGAAACCCGCGGCGTTGAATCAGCGCAGGCGGCACGCGTTGCATTTGCCCGCGGCGCTGTGGTGGGGCGTGGCGGCGGTCGCGCTGGCGGTGGTGTCTTTCGTGATTTTCCGGCCCGGCGATTCGGAAACTGACGCGCCTCGGCAGGTGGCGGGCGAGGTTTCCTCCCTGCCGCCCCGGATGGCGGAGAAACTGGCCGGCACTTGGACGGAAGCCGCGCGCATCCGGCTCGAACAAGGCCGTCCGGCGGAAGCGTTGGCATTGTTGGTTTCCGCGCTGCGGACGGATCCGCAGACGGAGGAGGCGCGTGTTCTGGCGGAGGATGTTCTCTCACAAACGATCTGGCATTTTCCGGATTTGGAGATCCGCCATCCGCTGTCTGTGGAACGCCTGGTGGCGGGCAATAACGATACGTTGTGGGTGGCCATGGGTGGAGAAAACTCCACGGTGGCACGCTGGGATCTGGCGGCGCGTTCGATGGATGCGGTGTTGTTCCCGGTGCCCGACAGCGAGCCGAGATCGATGGTCGTCGGCCCACTCGGCAAGAGGCTGGTGATCGAGCGGGCGGGGGTGTTGTTGTTGTGCGATGCGGTCACCCTGAAACCCTTGGCCGATCTTGGAGATTTGCCGGACAAGGTGACGCCGGAATCCGTGATCGCGTTTTCCGGGGACGGATTGTTGTTCGCGCATCCCGCCGACCAAGGCGGGCGGGTGGTGTGGCTGCTGCGCGATGCGGAAAGCGGCCAGGTGTTGCGGCGTCACGAGCCGGAACCGGCTACTACGTCCGTCGTAGCTCGCCCGCTGACGGCCATTCTCGACCGCCGGCATCTGCGGGTGCTGCACGCGGACGGTGTCATTCTCTCGATTCCGGTTTCGCCGGAGGATCCGCCGGAGGTGAATGCGGCGGATGAACCCGTGGCGATCTCCCATGCACAGTTCGCGGCGGACGGGAACTCATGGCTGGCATGGCTGGATCACGGACCGCTGGAGCCGCCGGTATTGAAATGTCTGCCGGACGAGGTCGCGCGCGGAGCAGGAGAATTGACGAACGAAATGATGTGGCGGTTTCCATGGAGTCGCCAGCCCGGTATCTGGTGCGGCTTGCTGCGCGACCCGGATCATTCTCCGCTCCGGGTGTCGAACGACATGCTGTTTTTCAACTCGGAACAAATCGCACCAATCCACGCTCCGGCGGAGATTCATGCGGTGGCGCGCGCGCCGGCGGCGGTGCTTGTGGGATGTGGCGACGGCAGTCTCGTTCGCTTCCGGTTGATGCCCGTGCCGGTTGTCAGGGAGGAAGCCGAAGCGGTCGTGGCCGGAGCGGCCGGCGTGAATGCCTTCGCGAGTCTGGCGGCCGCATTGTGCGGAGTGAACTACGATGAAGATCGTGGACAACATGTCGCACTGGGGGAAGGCGAGCGCTTGAAAGCGGCGCGGGCCTGCGATCCGGATGCACTCGCCGGCTTGTTTCCCGGACTGGATTTTTCCGGCGTGCTGGAGGCGCTGTGCGCGTTGACGCCGCAGGTGGCGGGCGGAGAAGCTCTGCGTCCCTTGACCGGGAGGATCGAACGCGCCAATCCGCAAGCGGCGGCACTGGCTGAAGCACTGGAGTTCTCCGAACCTGGGGAAATCGCGAAATGCCTGTCCGAAGCGGACGATTTGCCGCCCTTGCTGCGGGCGCTGGCGGAGTCCCGCATCGACTGGCTGGACGGCCGGAAGATGGATGCGATCGCGCGCTGGCCGGAACCGTTTCCTGACTACCGGCGCAAGCGGCTGACAGAAGACTGGGACGGCTGGGAGCGACCGGATTTCGGCAGCTTGTTGGATGCTTTCCGCGAGGACCTGGAAAGCGAACTGGCCACGCTCAGGCTGCCGGAGAACGCAACCCAGCCACAACGCGACGCGCTTTTCGAGCGTCTGACGGATCCGGAGACGGCGCAGGCGCTGGGCCGTGCGCGGCTGGCGGGATTCTGTCTTGAGGCGGCGGAGCGGTTTTCCACGTTCACGGATGAAGTGGAGCGCACGCTGGTGCTGGCGACTATCGCCTACAACTTCGGAGCCGATCCGGCGGCGGCGCTGCGAACCATGGCCAGTGCGCATGTCGCGGCGGGCGATTACGAGGCGGCCCACAAGCGCTGGATCGAACTGATCAGTGGCCAACCGGTGGAGAACCATTTGCCGGACGATTACACTGGGGCGGCTTACACCGCCTTCGAAACCTCGAACTCCGGGCAGGCGATGGAAATCCTGTTGGCCGGGGTCCGGCGGTTTCCGGAGGATTCGGGTCTCGCGCTGCGCGCCGGCTGGATCGCGCTGCTCACTGATCAGGCGGAGCCCGCCTACCGGTTTCTTCTGGCGGGAAAACAGGCGGGTTACGCAGAGGATCAGATGGAACACGCCACCGTCCTGCTGGCGATCGCCGCGGCGAAATGCGGTGAGGTTTTCGAAGCGGACGCTTTTTTCGAGGAACTCACCTCGATGAATCCGGAGTGGAGCGATCCGGCGACCATCGAGGAGCTGGAATGGCCCGAGGAAATGAAATCCACGCTGCGCCAGTTCACGTGGTGAGACCGATTCACTGCGGCTCGTCGTCGGAATCGGCGGCCTTGGGCAGTTTCTCGACCTCGTCGAGCAGGTTGACGAGGTCCACGCCGCGGACGGCGGAGGAATCGTGCAGAAAGCGGAGCACCGGGGTGGACTTGAGCACCACGCGTTTCATCACCTTGGATTGGATCGGTCCATGCTCGCGGTTGAGCTTGTCGATCACCGGCGCGGCGTCGCCGCCGAGCACGCCGATCCACACCTTGCCCTCCTTGAGGTCCTGGGTGACTTCCACACCGCCGACGGTCACGAGTTTGCCGTGCCACTCGTAATCCTTCTGGATGACATTGCCGATCTCGCGGCGGAGCAGTTCGTTGATGCGGTCGGTGCGGCGGGACATTGCTTGGTAAATGCTGAGATACTGAAAA
>DATISV010000302.1:0-4483 GCA_035468505.1 Luteolibacter sp.
GAGGGTGCCCTCCTGATGGACGCCTCCAGCCAGACGCTCTGGGAGCATTTCCTCTCTTTCCACCGCGAGCTCGGCGAGACCACGCTTGACTTCGATCAGGAGGAATCCTGCCGTTTCATGAAACGCGTCTTTCGCCAGCCGGCGCTCAAGGGACACATCGTCAACCTCGACGAACGCGAGTTCCAGGTGGTCGGGGACGCCTTGCGCTGGGTCTGTGAGGACGATCCCTACGATAGCAAGAGCTTCGCGCTCCAACTCGTCACCGCCGCCGGTGAGAACGTCTCCCACTCGGTGCGCCTGCTGCCCGGACGCAAGGAACTCTATCAGTCCGACGAAACCGTGTTCCCCGGCCCGCCCCGCTGGCTGGAGGAAACCGAGGTCATGCCCCGCTACCTCATCCCGCGGCGCGTGATCGATTCGCTCGAAGGGGTCGAATTCCTCCGCAAAATCGGTGCCTCGCTGCCTGAATCGCTGCGCAAGCGCGTGGTCGATCTGGAACTCAAGCCGAAGCTCGAACTCAAACTCGTCGCCGGCCTCACCGCGGCCGAAACCGAACACCTGGTGGTCGATGTCACCGCCGTCGAAACCAAGGGCCGCCGCACCGAACGCCTCACCAAGGATGGCTGGGAACTTGCCGAACAACACCCGGTCAAGGGCAAGCAATTGCTGCGTTTCGCCCGCGAGGCGCTCTACCCCGTGCCGGCCATCCTCGACGAGATGGGCCTCGCCTACGACGAGAAGTTGATTTCCTTCAAGTCACGCATTACCAAACAGTTCCCCGAAAAATTCGCGGAATGGATTAAAGCGATGCCGCCCGATGTGGAACTCGACATCGACCTCCGTCTCAAGTCGATTCTCTCCGATCCGGTCACCGCCGCGGTCCGATTCGAGGTCGTCGGTCAGGACATCGACTGGTTCGACCTCCGCATCGTCATCGACGTTCAGGGCGTCAATCTCAGCAAGGCGCAGATCCGACAGCTCGTCGCGGCCCGCGGCGGCTACGTCCGCATGGACGACGGCTCATGGATGCGTCTCGAAATCAAACTCGACGCCGACCAGCGCGAGGCCGTCACCCGGCTCGGACTCGATCCCTTCGACCTCTCCGGCGAGACCCACCGGATGCACGCGCTGCAGCTCGCCGATCCGAAGGCCGCCGAGGTCTTCGATCCCAAGGCATGGGAACGCATCAAGGGCCGCGCGGGCGACATCAAGTTGGAAGTCAACCCCGACGTCCCCAAGGAACTCAACGCCACCCTTCGTCCCTATCAGGTCGAGGGTTACAAATTCCTCGCTTATCTCGCGGTCAACAATTTCTGCGGCATCCTCGCAGACGACATGGGTCTCGGCAAAACCATCCAGTCGCTCACCTATCTGCTCTGGCTCCTCGATGAACACAGGAAAACCAAGCAACCGAAGAAGCCGGCCTTGGTCGTCTGTCCCAAGTCGGTGCTCGATGTCTGGGCCAGCGAGGCGCAGAAATTCGCGCCCGACCTCAAGGTGCACATTCTGAAGAACCGCGACGACATCGATGTGGACAGGATCCAGAACAAGCTGGACATGCTCATCCTCAACTACGCCCAGCTCCGTGTCTGCGGCGAGGAATTGTCCAACATCAAATGGCTCACCATCATCCTCGACGAGGGCCAGCAGATCAAGAACCCCGACTCCAAGGCCGCCAAGTGCGCGCGTGAACTCGACTCGCAGAACCGCCTCGTCCTGACCGGCACGCCGATCGAGAACCGCCTGCTCGACATGTGGTCGCTGATGGCCTTCGCCATGCCCGGCGTGCTCGGCAGCCGCGCCTACTTCAAGAAGCGCTTCGACAAACGCAAGGATCCCCTCTCCCAGCAGCGTTTGGCCTCGCGCCTGCGCCCCTTCCTGCTGCGCCGCACCAAGCTCCAGGTCGCCCAGGACCTGCCGCCGCGGACCGAGGAGGAGGTTTACTCGAAGATGGAGGGTATCCAGATGGACCTCTACAAGGCCGAGTTGAAACGCATTCAGAAAGCGCTGCTCGGCCTCGATTCCGACGAGGCGGTGAAGAAAAACTCCTTCGCCATCCTGCACGGGCTCATGCGCCTGCGGCAAATCTGCTGCCACCCCGGCCTGATCGATCCGAAATACCTCAAGGAGGAATCGGCGAAAATGGATTCTCTCTTCTACCTCCTCGACCAGCTCCACGAGGAAGGCCACAAGGTGCTCTTCTTCTCTCAGTTCGTCTCGATTCTCGACCTCATCAAGGCACGCCTCGAACTCGAGGGCCGTCCCTACCACTACCTCACCGGCCAGACCAAGGACCGCAAGGGCGAGATCGAGAAATTCCAGACCACCAAGGATCCGTCGGTCTTCATGCTCTCGCTCAAGGCCGGCGGCGCGGGCCTCAACCTGACCTCCGCCTCCTACGTGATCCTCTACGATCCCTGGTGGAACCCGGCCGTGGAAAACCAGGCCATCGACCGCACCCACCGCATCGGCCAGAAGAACAAGGTCATCGCCTACCGCCTGCTCACCCGCGACACCGTCGAGGAGAAGATCCGCATCCTCCAGCATCAGAAGACCCAGCTCGTCACCAACGTGCTCGGCGACGAGGGCTTCGCCTCCAACCTCGGCCTCGACGACCTCCAGTTCATCCTCACCCACAGCATCGACGAGGACGAACCGGTCGAGAAAATCGCCAAACAGGCCGCCAAGAAAGCCGCCCGCAAGGCATAACCTCCGGCGCATGTCATCCACCTTCGGCCAGGCATTCCGCATCCACACCTTCGGCGAGTCGCACGGCGGCGGCGTGGGCGTCGTCATCGACGGCTGTCCGCCGCGTGTCCCCGTCACCGCGGAAATCATCCAGCGCGAACTCGACCGCCGCCGCCCGGGCCAGTCGGAAATCGTCACCCCGCGCAAGGAGGCGGACACCGCGGAAATCCTCTCCGGCCTCCACGACGGACTGACGCTCGGCTCGCCCATCGCAATTCTTGTTAGAAACACCGACCAACGCCCCGGTGCCTACGACGAGATGGCGGTGAAATACCGCCCCAGCCACGCGGACTATACCTACGATGCGAAATACGGCATCCGCGCCCCGTCCGGCGGCGGCCGCGCCTCCGCACGCGAAACCATCGGCCGCGTCGCCGCCGCCGCGGTCGCCCGCCAGGTGCTCGACACCCTGCACCCCGGCATCGAGGTGCTCGCCTGGGTTTCCACCATCCAGGATCTCAAGACCGAAGTCGATCCCGCCACCGTCACTGCGGAAACCATCGAATCCAACATCGTCCGCACCGGCGATCCGGCGATGGTCGAAACCATGATCGAGCGCATCAAGGCGATCCGCGCCGACGGCAACTCGGTCGGCGGCATCGTCGAATGCGTCATCCGCAACTGCCCGCCGGGCCTCGGCGAACCGATCTTCGACAAGCTCGAAGCCGACCTCGCGAAAGCCATGCTTTCCATTCCCGCGACCAAGGGTTTCGAGATCGGCTCCGGATTCTCCGGCACCCTTCTAACAGGCCGCGACCACAACGATCCGTTCCGCATGGTCGATGGCCAGGTCCGCACCACCACCAACCGTTCCGGCGGCGTGCAGGGCGGCATTTCCAATGGCGAGAACATCGTCTTCCGCGTGGCCTTCAAGCCCACCGCCACGATCATGACCGCGCAGGAAACCGTCACCTCCGCCGGCGAGAACACCGAACTCGCCGGCAAGGGCCGCCACGACGCCTGCGTCCTCCCCCGCGCCGTGCCCATCGTCGAGGCCATGGCCACCCTGGTCGTCACCGACCACCTGCTGCGCCAGAGGGCCATTGTCCGCTAATCGACTCCCGTGCAATCCCGGCGGAGAAAAGGAGGCTGTGCTGATTCCTCGATCCATCATGGTCCCGAATCCTTCCATGGAGCCAGCCATCGTTTGCTGCCCATGCTCCCCAGTCGCCACCGCCATTCCCGCATGGCAAGTGGGAATCCTGCTTTTTGTCTGGGTTTTTGAACTCGTGGCCACGAATGGCTCGGCCACATCCCCTCGCCCATCACCGGCACCGACGGCATCTGCGAGTTCCTCGCGTGGCTCGAAAGTTCATGACTCAAAGACAGTCTAACAGATTGCGATACTGAAATCCAAGGACCCCGGTGTCCATGATTGCCCCGCTTTGCCTTCTAACAAAGATGGACCTTGAAATCCAAGGACCGACTCAGATCATTAATAACAAATAAAAACAACATCCAATTCATAATCAGTCTGTCGAAACAAAATTAGAATAGTCGCTGTTCCGTGTCGAAGGTATCTAATTATTGAATTATTCTCATCACAATCATCCAAGAAGTTTGCTAAATTCATTTTTACAATATTATTATTCCTAGCGGAAATTTGCTTCACAATAAATTTGAAATATTCTAAATCACTCTCTCCTATAACGTAATGCGGCTGTATTTTTGTATCGAATTTAGAAATAAATACATTCAAATTGCCATCAAAATAATATTTAGATTTTACAACTAA
>DATISV010000303.1:0-4739 GCA_035468505.1 Luteolibacter sp.
CCCGGTGCCGGCCGACCATTGCCAGCCGCCGTTGTTCGAGGCGATTTCTCCATCGACGAGGTTTTGCATTAACCAGGATTCGCCCTGTTTCCAGTCGATGTGCAGGTCCTTGGTGAGGAACATCGCGGTGATCATGCGCACGCGGTTGTGCATGTGGCCGGTGGCGAGCAGCTCGCGCATGCCGGCATCCACGATCGGGAACCCGGTGCGGCCTTGTTTCCAGCGCTCGAAAAGATCCTCGGGTTCGTCCCACGGCAGCCCGCGCCAGTCGGGATTGAACTCCTCGTCGAGCACGTTCGGGAAGTGATGGAGGATGGCGAAGTAAAACTCCCGCCATGCGAGTTCCTTGACATATATCTCAATGCCCTTCCGCTCCGCGGTATTGGCACTCGCGGAAGCTTTTACGCACTCGGCGTAAACCGTGCGGATCGAGAGCAGGCCGTGGCGCAGGTCCTGTGAAATGCGCGAGGTCCCGTTGGCGGAGGGGATGTCGCGGCGGGCGGCGTAGCGGCCGATGATTTCGCAGACGGCGTGTTTCAACCGCTGTCTGGCGGCGCGCTCGCCGGGCTCGACGATCTGGGCGGCCGGTGTGCTGATCCCCCAGTGCGAGACATCCGGCAGCGGCAGCGAGCGGATTCCGGCCGGGGTGTTGAGGCGGGCCGGCTTGCCGAGCGGGTGTGGTTTTTCCAATTCCAGCCAGTTGCGGCTGTAGGGGGTGTAAACCCGGTATGGCTGGCCGCTCTGGGTGAGCACTTCGTCCGGCGCGTGCAGCGAGACGTCATGGTGCGCGTGGCAATCGATCCCGATCTCCGCACACAGCGCGCGTACCCGTTTTTCCACCTCTTTGCCGTGCGGGTCGGGATCGGTGTTGAAATGCACCGCGGTGGCCCGGGTTTCCCGGATCAGTTCGCGCAGTCCGGCCACCGGATCGCCGCTGCGGACGATCAGGCGACCGCCAATCGTTTCCAGATTCGCGGCCAGCGATACGAGGCAGCCGCAGAGGAAATGTTGGCGGTTCGGGCCGGTCCACGAATGCGTGCCCTGCCAATCGCTCAAAAAAAAGACGGGGACCGTGGCGGCACCCGACTTTGAAGCGTCATGCAACCCCACATTGTCCGCGATCCGCAGATCGCGGCGAAACCAGTGAATCACGGACCCTTCCGGCATGGCGGATCATGTGGTGGCATGGCCGTCACGCAAACGGAAATGCGGCCTCTTCAAACCGCTTCGGCCAGCAGCTTCTCGGCTTTCTTGACGGTGGCGGGGCTGAGTTTGCCATCCACGCGCTTGGCGCTGTCGAGGATCGCTTTCAGTTCCGCAAGGGCCTTTTCGGCCGCCGCCAACGACTTCCTGCCGCCGCCGAACTTCTTGTCCGGAAAGTAGCGGGTGAAGGTGGTGCCGGCTCTGCTGATGCATAGGCGCCAGCCTTCGAATGCCGCGCTTTCGTAGGTGAACCGGGTCAGATTTTTTTTCGATTTCATGGGATTGCGGGGGTTGCAGACAACCTATGCACCCGTTCTGATAGAAAATCTAGCGATTTTTTGGCGGTCCGCGATTGCCTCCCGACGGAAGGTTGCCGGGCTTTCCCGGACGAAAAAAATGCTTTGCAAGGCGGGTGGCCGCACCTTTATTCGCCGCCCGCGGGCATTCCAAGCACGCCGTAGGTCCTCCGTCCCGCCGTGGTTTTCACACGGCGGGCGCCCGTTGGAGGGAAACCCGGCCAACAAACACATCCATGTCAGAAACCAAACTCGCTCGTTTCGAGCTACCGAACCGCCTCGTCCGCAACGAGGAAACCGCCTCCGACACCTACGCCCAGTTCCTCGCCGAGCCCTTCGAGCGCGGATACGGCCACACTCTCGGCAACTCGCTGCGCCGAGTCCTGCTTTCCTCGCTGGAAGGCGCCGCCATCACCTCCGTCCGCATCGCCGGCGTCCAGCACGAGTTCTCCAGTCTCCCCGGCGTGGTCGAGGATGTCACCGACATCGTCCTCAACCTCAAGAAGGTCAAGTTCGCCCACAACGAAAAGGAACCCCGCATCCTCTCCATCAAGGTCGAGAAGGAAGGCGTGGTCACCGCCGGCGACATCCAGGAGGACAATGTCTATTCCGTCGTCAACAAGGACCAGATCATCTGCACCCTCGACAAGAAGGTGAAATTCGACTGCGAGTTCGAAGTGCGCGTCGGCCGTGGATTCGCTACAGGCGACGAAAACAAGCGCAAGGACCAGCCGATCGGCGTGATCGCCATCGACTCGATCTTCTCGCCGGTCACCCGCGTGAAATACGCCGTGGAAACCGCCCGTGTCGGCCAGTTCACCGACTTCGACAAGCTGGTTCTCGACATCTGGACCGACGGCCGCATCACCCCGCAGGACTCGCTGCTTCAGGCCTCCGCCATCCTCCGCCACCACCTCGACGTGTTCGTCAACTACGACGAGAACGCCGTGGAATTCGAAGAGGCTCCGGCCGAATCGAGCGAGGAAAACGCCGCGCTCAAGAAACTGCTCAACATGTCGGTCAACGAGATCGAGCTTTCGGTGCGCGCCGCCAACTGCCTCAACAACGCCAACATCACCACCGTCGGCCAACTGGCGATGAAGACCGAGGCGGAAATGCTCAAGTACCGCAACTTCGGCAAGAAGTCGCTCAACGAGATCAAGGACAAGCTCGTCGAGCTGGGCCTTGGCCTTGGCATGACCTTCGAACCCGCGCTGCTCGCCGGTGGCCCGTCCGCCGCCAGCCGCGGACCGCGTCTCGGTGTGGAGGACGAGGCCCCGGTCGGTCTCGCCGATCTCATCGCCCAGAACCTCGACGAATAACCCTCACTCTTAACCAGGAAGCATCATCCGATGAGACATCGCAGCAAAACCGCCAAACTCAAACGCAACGCCTCGCACCGCAAGGCGCTGCTTTCCAACCTGGCGTGCAGCCTGATCGAGCACGGCCGCATCCGCACCACCCTCGGCAAGGCGAAAGCCCTCCGTCCGGTGGCCGAGAAGCTGGTCACCCTCGCCAAGCGCAACGACCTCCACTCGCGCCGCCTGGCGATCGCCTATCTGCACCAGAAGGACATCGTCAAAAAGCTCTTCGCCGAAGTGGCCCCCGCGTCCCAGGACCGTCCGGGCGGCTACTGCCGGATCACCAAGCTCGGCCCCCGCATGAGCGACTCCGCACCGATGGCCTACATCGAGTGGGTGGACCGCCCGGCCAAGTCCGATGACGACGAGGCCGCGGAAACCCCGGCCGCCGAAGCCGTGGTGGAGACGCCCGTCGAGGAAAAGCCGGCCAAGAAAAAGGCCGCCAAGGCTGAAACCGCCGAGCCCGCCGCCGAATAAGCGCCGGACCGGTTTCGAACCATCCAACAGAAAGCCGCCTGCATCATGTATGCAGGCGGCTTTTTCGCGTTTGGAATCCGGGAATGGATTATCGGATTGCCGGGCGGGGGGATTTCAGGTGTTTTCGCCCATCCATCGCATGAACACGCACGCCTCCGTCAGTCTCCGTCTCTCCGTGATGATGTTCCTCCAGTTCTTCGTCTGGGGGGCTTGGTTCGCCACTCTGGGGCAGGTGCTCGGTGCCAACGAACTCGGTGACTTCGGCGGCAGGGCCTACGGCACCGCCCCGCTCGCAGCCATCATCGCCCCGCTTTTCCTCGGACTCGTGGCCGACCGCTTCTTCCCCTCGCAGATCGTCATGGGGATCCTGTTCCTGATCGGTGGCGCGTTCATGTTCGCGGTCAACAGCGCGGCCAACGCGGGCAACGGCAGCCTCATGGTCTGGTTCATGACCGGTCACATGCTCTGCTACATGCCCACGCTCGGCCTCGGCAACACAATCGCCTTCAGCCATCTGAAACTGGACGATTTCCCCAAGGTCCGCGTCTGGGGCACCATCGGCTGGATCGTCGCCGGCCTGACGGCCGCCTTCCTTGGCTGGACCTCCAGCTTCAATCTGTTCCTGCTGGCCGGTGGCAGTGCCATCGCGCTCGGAATCTTCTGCTTCCTGCTGCCACACACCCCGGCCCCGGCCAAGGGCAAGCCCATCAACATTCAGTCGCTGCTCATGATGGATGCCTGGCGTTTGTTCAAGAAGGTGCCGTTCATGGTCTTCGCCCTGTGCAGTCTGCTGATCTGCATTCCGCTTGCTTACTACTACGGGCTCACCTCGATGTATCTGACCAACACCGGTGCCCATCAGGCAGCGGCCACCATGACCATCGGCCAGATGTCGGAAATCGTCTTCATGATCCTGATTCCATTCTTCTTCCGCCGGCTTGGTGTGAAATGGATGATCCTGATCGGCATGATGGCCTGGGTGTTGCGCTACCTGCTTTTCGCCATGGGCGCGCCCGACCAGGTGTTCTGGATGCTGCTGCTCGGTGTGGCACTGCACGGCATTTGCTATGACTTTTTCTTCGTCGTCGGTTTCATGTACACCGAGCGCACCGCTCCGGTCGAAGCCCGCGGCCAGGCCCAGGGACTGCTGGTTTTCCTCACCCAGGGCGTCGGCATGTATTTCGGCTATCAGGTGGCCTTCGCGCAGTTTGGCAAAACCGTGACCGATTACGGCCCGCTCGACGCCGCGATCAGTGCCGCACGGCCCGAGGAAACGCTGACGGTTTTCCAACAGTTCGGGCGCATGTTCAAATTCGGGCTGCCCGAGGGGATTTCCGCGGACCTTCTGGGGTCGGCCATGGCACAATGGAAGCAGTTCTGGATGCTGCCCTCCGGCATGGCA
>DATISV010000304.1:0-2150 GCA_035468505.1 Luteolibacter sp.
TCCATCGCTTCGCCGGGCGAGCGATAAGTCACACGCCGCACTTCACGCAGCCCGCAAGGGATGCTAGACCGCCGCGTGAACAAACCCGTTTGCCCCACCTGTCCGGAACCCGGAGAAGAACACCGGATCACCGAAGAGGAAGTCCGCCAGCAGGAACTCTTCGAACTGGAATCCGCCGACCGCACACTGCTCTCCGGCCCCACCTCGCGCCTGCGCGACATGATGACACTGTTGCGTGCCGGCAAGGATTTCCTCAACGCCTTCCGCGCGCTACATTTCGCCGGCCCCTGCGTCACCATCTTCGGCTCGGCTCGCGTGAAACCCGGCACCGAATACTACGAGATGGCGCGCAGGATGGGCGCCGCCTGCGCGCGGCTCGGCTTCACCGTGATCACCGGCGGCGGCCCCGGCATCATGCAGGCCGGCAACCAGGGATCCTACGAAACCGGCGGCCGCTCGATCGGCGTGAACATCGAGCTCCCCTTCGAGCAGGACCTCAACCCCTACGTCCACCGCTCGGTCACCATGCGCTACTTTTTCACCCGCAAGGTGGTGCTCGTGAAGTATTCCTACGCCTTCGTCGTCATGCCCGGCGGTGCCGGGACCATGGACGAAATGTTCGAAACCATGACCCTCATCCAGACCGGCAAGCTGCGGGAATTCCCCATCATCCTCATGGGAAAGGACTACTGGCAGCCGCTCATGGACTTCGTCCACCGCATGGCCGAGAACGGCATGATCAGCCCGGACGATCCGAACCTGATCTTCTTCACCGACGACGTGGAGGAGGCCGCCGCCCACCTCCAGCGCCACGCCGTGCGCCAGTTCGGCCTGCGCAAAAAACGCACGCCGCAGCCGATCAAGGCGCTCGGCGAAAAACCGCTCGCCCATTGAACGGCCGGGTAATGAAGTTGACCATCAGGCTCGGCGGCGTTAGGGATTTCCGCGATGAAGCATTACACGGTCAGCGCCGCCGCGGCAGTGTTCGCATTGGCCTCCTGCGACACGATGAACCGTCCGATCGAGACGGGAAATTTCGATCCGCTCAGCCCTCCGGGTGCCGGCGACACGCGACTTGCGATGGCCGGCCCGGGATTCAAGACCGGCGGGTTCGTCAGCGCCGTCATGGACAACACGGCGTTTTTCACCAAGCGCCCGCAAGGCGACGCGGATGCCGACAAGCTCCTGCCCCGCGGCACCTCGATGAAGGTGATCTCCGCGGACAACAGCTATGTGAAAGTGGAACTCGACAGCGGCGAAGTGGGCTGGGTGCCCACCGTCATGGTCGAGGACCCGAACGCCGTGCCCGTCACCGGCGGTGAGTTCGAAGCCACCAATCCGAATGAGATCCAGGTCTATCCGCCGATGCCGGGATTCGGGATGGAGTCCGCGCCTCCGCTGCCGGGCGACGCTCCTCCCGAAGGGGCGATCCCCACGGTGATCGATCCCGAAGCGGAAAACGGCCAGCCCACCGAGCCGGTGCCGCTGCCGGAAGTGCCCGGCTCGACGCCCCTGCCGGACGTTACGCCGGCCGATTGAGGTGCGACCGGACGGTCACTTGATGACGATTTTCCGACCGCGGCCTTTTTCCCATGCGGTGAGCACGCTTTTGTGAAGCGCGGCGAGTTCCGACTCGCTGAGCACGCGGAACTCGATGGTGCGGGCGTGGGTGGTTTCGGGAAATTTCTTCACCACCATCTCGTGGATGTCGGTCCCGGCGTTGCGGGCCGCTCCCTCGATCAACTGCTCGCCGCGGTTCGTCAGGCGTCTGGCGGCGTCACCGGCCGCGCCGCCCACCGAATCGGTGACCGGCTCGATGTAATAAAACCGCGCGAGCGACTGACCGAGTGCATCCACCGTGAGTTCGTCCACGATCACCGCGCCATCCAGCACGTAGCGGTGGCGGCTCACCGCCGATATGCGATCCAGCGCCACCATGTAGTGCCCGCCGGGCAGTGACGCCTGCCAGAAGCGGTTTTGCTGGACGGTGTCCTCGGGGCCGTCCGGCTGCTGAGGATTCTGCTGCTGGGCGGCGGCCGGCAATGCGAAGACGAAGAGAATGGCGGCGATCGAAAATGAAAGCGGTGTTTTCATGCGGGCAAACTGGCAGATGATCCCGGGTTTGGCCAGCCCTTGGAAAATGCTTCGTA